>JBEKHI010000001.1:0-61891 GCA_050012355.1 Streptosporangiaceae bacterium
CGACAATGAGCGGGCGGCCCGCGCGGTCGCCGACGCGGTGGGGATCGACGAAGCCATCTCCGGAGTGATGCACGCGGAGAAATTCGACATCATCCAGCGGCTGCGGGACGCCGGGCGAGTGGTCGCGATGGTCGGCGACGGCGTGAATGACGCGGCCGCACTCGCCACCGCCGACCTCGGAATCGCGATGGGAACCGGCACCGACGCGGCGATCGAGGCCAGCGATCTGACCCTGGTCAGCGGCGACCTGCTCGCGGTGCCCGACGCCATCGGGCTGTCCCGGCGCACGCTCGCGATCATCAAGGGCAACCTGTTCTGGGCGTTCGGCTACAACGCGCTCGCGATACCGCTGGCGGCCCTCGGGTTCCTCAACCCGCTGGTCGCGGGGGCCGCGATGGCGTTCAGCTCCGTGTTCGTCGTGACCAATTCATTGCGGCTGCGGCGGTTTACTGCAGCGGGCCGTGGTCCAGACGCGGAAGAACATGCCGTGCGAACAGATCACCCTCGGCCGCGTGCGGGTACCCGGACAGGATGAAGGACTCCATCCCCAGCTCCTGGTAGGCCCGCAGCTTCGCCAGCACCTGGTCGGGGTCGCCGACGATCGCGGCCCCGGCCCCGGAGCGCGCCCGGCCGATCCCGGTCCACAGGTTCGGCTCGGCGTAGCCCTCGTCGTTCGCGGCGTCCCGCAGTTCGCGCTGCCGCTGGTTGCCCTTGGAAGTGGGATCGAGCGAGCGGCGCCGGATCCGTTCCCCGGTCTCGGCGTCCAGCCTGGAGATCAGCCGTCCGGCGGCGTCGCGGGCCTCGGCCTCGGTCGGCCGGACGATGACATGCGCCCGGTAGCCGAAACGCAGCTGCCGTCCGTAGCGGGCGGCCCTTTCGCGCATGTCGGCTATGGTCGCCGCGACGCCCTCCAGCGTGTCAGGCCACATCAGGAATACGTCGGCCGCCTGCGCCGCCACCTCCCGCGCCGCCTCGGAAAGCCCGCCGAAGTAGAACTGCTTCGGCGGTTTGTCCGCGCCGGCGGCGATCCGCGGCGGGTCAAGCGTGACGTCGATGAACTCGCCGTGGAAGTCCACCGGCTTGCCGTCCAGCAGATCGCGCAGCACCCGCATGATCTCCAGCGTCCGCCGGTACCGCGGCGCCGATTCCATCGGCTGGCCCGGGGGCTCGGAGGAGATGATGTTGATCGCGAGCCGCCCGCCGAGCATCTGGTCGATCGTCGCGAGCTGGCGGGCCAGCTGCGGCACCCACATCTCGCCCATCCGCACCGCTACCAGCAGCCGCATCCGCTTCAGCAGTGGCGCGATCCCGGCCGCGAACGCCACCGAGTCGATCCCCATCGCGTACCCGCTCGGCAGCAGCAGGTTGTCGTAGCCGCCGGACTCGGCCGCCAGCGCGATGTCCCGGCAGTGCTCCCAGCTGGACTGCAGCCGGGGATCGGTTACTCCGAGGAACTCGTAGTCGTCATCGCACAGCGCCGCGAACCAAGACACCTCACACGCCATACTCCAACCTACCTCGCCACTCGCCGATGCCCGGCCGCCACCGTCATCGCGAGCACCCGGTCGTAACCGCGGCCCTATAAACGGGTCGCGCGCAGCATACGTGGATCGCGGCCCTGTTTAGCGGTTCCTTTCTTTATCGAAACGACGGTGCGTGATGTCGAAAGGCCGGTTACTCGTCGAAGTGTAGGGACAAGGACGAGGGATTTCCCTGATTCCAGTCGGCGTGCACCTTCGTATCGTTCATCACGCGACCTCGCCCGGCCGCGGATGACGCCCATACCAGATTCCTGGTGTTCTCTTTCCTGATCGGAGCTGACATGCCTGCTGACGTGGGTATAGCATCACCGTCCATACCGACGCTCGACGATCTCGTCACTGCGTTGAAGACGCAAACCCCGACCAACAACTGGGACGTTGTGGCGTCCTACAGCGCGGACGCGTTGAACAGCGTACTTGCCGCCAGCCACAGCGACGGGAAGCTGGTCACCGAACTACCGGTGTTCTGCGTGCAGAGCGTCGACCTTACTACCGGTAATCCGCTGGTGCTGTATTTCGATGTCACCCTCGGAGCACCGACCATCTCCTTCACCATGGACGGGTCGGATCTGTGCGTGTTCACCATGCCGATCGAGACGGCATACTGCTACGTGGTCGCGGGCGATACCTGCGGCGATCAGATACCCGCGACCTACATGAACAAGTTGACCCTGCCGGCGGGATACAGCCTCATCGCGTCGGTTGGTGTGGCCGCGATGCACGGCGACGGCAGCATCACGACCACCGGGGGAGTGGTGACGTTCGGACCGTCGACCGACCAGGCGCACATCGTGCTGCACTTCATGGCAGGCAGCAATGCCCCCGGCTACCACATCAGTCCGCCGCCGCTTGCCACCTGGTCGTTGATGACGACACCGATCGAGACCTATTTCCAGACGGACGTCAATGAGATCGACTACGCGCTGACCGTCGTCCGCGCCGATCCGCAAGCCTCCGCCGCGCCCTTGGCCGACGACCAGATCGCGGTGCCGGATGTCTCACTCGCCGCCAGGAGCTTCATCTTCGACATGCAGGGCGGAGTGCTCAGCCTCTACATTCAGACGGCGAACTCCGGTGCTCCGCAAGGGGACGTGACCATCGCGCCGTTCAAGGTAAGCGGCGCCGCGATGCCGCTGGTACCTGCGGACCACACCATGTCGTTGATCTTCTCCAGGGCGTTGATCGAGACCTGCTATCTGAGCCCTGTCCTGGCCGCGCAGGGCTCGGTCTCATTCGCCTCCGGCTCCAGCGGCATCACGGCCGGACTCGCCCTGACGCGCGCGGCGCTCAACTACGACGCCTCATACGATGTGGACTACTCGGCGTCGGTCGCGGTCACCCCTGATTTCAACATCGACTTCTCCGCGTGCCCCTACACCGTGACGTTCGACGACGCGACGGCCAGCCTGTCCTTCTCGTACCAGCAGACGGTCAAGTGGACTTACTCGTCGGAACAAAACTTCGGCTCGTGGGGCCATCTCACGGTCAGCGTCGCACTGTCGGCAAGTGCGGATATCGTCACGAACTCCGATGGAACCATCAGCGTGGACTTCGAACGTCCCGCCAGCGACTATCGCATCTCCGCCGAAGCCGGGAATGAAGACGTTTACGGCATCGGATCGAGTATCGGATCCGACTTCGAGAACCGGATGAAGCAGTTTCCGCCTCCCGCCTTGAGCCTGAACTTCGGGAGCCTGCACACCTTCGCCGTAGGCAACCTGCTCTTCCCTTCCAGTCAGTCGTTCACCATCGACGCGACGCAGACGGCCGGTGCCCGTGTGCCCCGGGACCTTCTGCTGGTCGGCAGTCTCAGCGTCCCCCCAGCCGCCACGCTTTCACGTCGTCAGGCCCGCTTACACCTCGGAGGAATCACCGCAATGCCCATCAATCCGATCTATTTTCGCTATCTGGCCGCCCCGGTGACCGCGATCTTCGGACAAGCCACCAATGTCATCTGGTGGAATGTGCGCGGAGTCACTCCAAAGCCTATGACTTCGGGTCCGGCTTTCCAGGAGTTCGCGAGCAGCCTGCTCGCCGGCAAGTCGTCGGCCAGCGACGCTCGTGACCTGACCGCCAAGCTGCGCCAGTTCGCGGCCAGCAACCCCGATGGCTACGCCGGCGCGCTGCATGACACCGTGCTGCCCCTCGTCGAAACGGCGTGGACGGCGCACTCGAAGTTCGCTGACTTCAAGAGCCCCGAGGCGGTCAGCGCGGTCTACACCCAGCACTTCCTGAGCTCGGCCGATTCGGGGCACTGCCACATCAACGTCAGCTTCGATGCGCATCCCAACCCCAGCGCGCACGTGAACAACTCCGGCGTCCTGAACTACTACACCCAGGCATTCCCCGGAATGTGCGTGGGGCTCTCGAACGACCTGTACCTCCAACTGGTGCGCAGCGACCGGCGTGCCGCGCGCCTAGGCCCGAACGATGCCATGATCAGCCTCTACCCCGAGATCCGCACATTCAACGAGGGACTGGCGCCCTCTCCCGCCGGCACGATGTACAAGATCGGAGACAACTCCTATGTGAAGGCGGAGGCAGTCGGCCGCTCTAGCGTGACTGACTCCGACCTGTTCACCGCGTTGATGGCGACGACCGCAGTCCACTCCCAGGACGGCGTTGTGCCCTGGACGACCATGACCCTTCCCGGTGTGGACGGGTTTGTGGCCAACATCTCCATCCACCTGGGCGACAGCCCGGTCGCTGGTGCTGACGTCATCGCCGACTCGTTTCCGACGTTCCTGTTCAAGACGCTTTTCCGACGGGCGACCCTCTACTCCGAACTCGGCTACAAAGGTGAGATCGCCCGCCAATTCCCGGCGAAGGCGGTCAGCTTGCTGGATCCAGACATGCGCACCTGGTTCGAAGGACAGGTCAAGGAGCTCGACCCCCGGCTCTCGATGGACACGGGATATTCCATAGCCCTGGACAGCACCGCCGGAAGAGTGATGGTAGAACTGCGCATCATGACAGGCGGCGACACGGTCGCCACAATCACAAACGACGACGTCACCGATCAGGCCCTGTCCAGTCCAGCGGCGTACGACGAGCTGATCGAGCAGGGCGAGAACAGGTCTATCCGGGACAACTACCAAGGCATCCCGATGGTTGACGGCACCGAGCCGGCTGACCGGGTGTCACCCGTATGGCCGAGTATCAACACGGCCGTCGTGACCGAGCCTGACCCGGAGACGACGCCGCTGCTCCCGCCCTTCGACGCTGCCGACGCGGTAGCGCGGTTGCTGCCGCATGACTGGGACCTCATCCAGGCAAGCGTGGTCCGAACCGTCGAGGACGAGGTCACGGCGGCCCTGGGCGAGGACCTCAGCACCACCAGCGTGCCCGATCTGGTCGCCCAGGTGGACACTCCCGCCGTCCGGGCCAACATCGAGTCGGGCATCGGCGATACCGTGCTCGCCGATGCCGCCAGCACACCCCAGTTCACCGACCTGGTCACAGCCGCCGGCAGCGAAGAGCTGGCGGAGCAGCTAGTGGGCATGAATACCACCGATCCCCTGGTGGACGCGATATTCACCGCGCCCCCCGAGAGCCAGAGCCTCCTGCGGGACCTCATGGAGGCCAAGGTCGCCGAATCGGTGACGCATTTCTGCGAGCAGCGCGCGGATGAGATCCAGACAACCATCGCCGATTCCAGTCAGACGATCAGCGATACCGGAACGGAGATCGCGAACAAGAGCGATGCCCTGAAACAGGTGCAGGACGAGCTGAAGAACAATCCCGGCGACACCGATCTGCAGAACCGGGCCAAGAAGCTCAGCGATGAGATCGCTCACGCCAAACAGGAGCAAGAGAACGCACAGAACGATCTCGACAACGCCACCACGGATAAGGACCTTAACGAAGCCGCCGCGAAGGACGCCGAGAACGCCAAGACCAGGGCGAACAAGGACGCGCAGCACCGTTCTGACGAGGTCTTCCCGGACGGCGGCGACCGATGAGCGGCACTCCAGGGGACGCCGCCGAGCTGCTCAGCCAGGCCGAGGAGCGCATCCAGACCGTGACGATCGGCACGAAGACCGTGATCGTCAGCGTGCTGGACCAGACCATCGTCGGCGGCGGCACAGCGCAGAGTCTGTCGGACGACTGGAGTACCGCCAGCGGGCGCTCAAGCCTCGGACTGTTCGCGGAGGAGATCGTACTGACCGGCCTCAAGGCGGACAACCTGGTCCTGGGCGCCCATCTTCTGACCGGCGTCGGCACCACCGTGACCCTCGATGTGTCCGGCCGGCCTGGTGCCGACGCTGCGATCACGCCAGGCCAGACCGCGGGAGGAGATGGCGAACCGGGCAGCCCGGCCGGCAGCATGGCGCTCTACCTCGAAGACTTCGACCCGAACACCACGCTACCCCCGCCGATCATTCACGCGATCGGCGGGCAGGGAGGCCATGGCGGCCCCGGTCCCGGCAGCCCCCAGGGCCCCGGCGGCGACGGGGGACCAGGCGGCGACGGCGGTGCCGTTACAGCGCGGGTCTCCCACCCCGCACTCCGCTGGGTCGTGCAACTGCAATCCATACTCGGCGAGGCCAGTACCGGCAAAGGCGTGCCCGCCGCCCAGGCCGATCTGTCGGCACTGGTTGGCACCTGGCCGACCAGCACGCCGTGGAGTGACATCAAAGCGTCGCTCAACGGCGCGCTGTCGCCTACAGCGAGCGCAACCGTGTTCTGCGGGGGCGTCAAGTACGCGCTGACCCAGGTGTACGACCTGGCTCAGGCGTGGGCCGCGAAGTTCGTGAACTCGGTGAACATCTCGGGAGGCGCGCCGGGAACCTACGGTCAGGGAGAGCCAGACGGAAGCAACGGCGCGCCCGGTACCGCCGGGACGCGAGACGTGGAAGCCACCGGTCAGCTCGCGAACCCCTCCCTGATCGAGCCGGCCTTCATGATCCACCCGGCCCAGGTCGCGATGGCCATGGCCATGGCGAGACTCGCGTACTGGGTGGCCGACCCCGTGGCCGACCCCGCCTCGGTGCAGGACGTGACCGTGCTGCTCAACCGTATCCTGCAGCGCACCGCGCGGTTCGCCAATCTGACCACGGAAAGCGCGCTTTCACAGTTCTACACGGCCAGCGAAGCCGACTTCGGCGCCGTGAACTCGGTCGCCTCCCTGGCGGCGCTGCATGGGCAGGCCGCCGCTCTGCTCAACCAGATCTCGACAGGCAAGGACTACTTCGGCTACGCGCACAACTACGTGCCCATGAGCAGCCTGAGTGCCTTGCTGAACGGGTTCAAGTCGCTGCTCACATCCTTCACGGCCATCGAGACCGCCTACCACGACTATTTCACGGCGCTCGCCCAGCAGAGCATCACCGACGCACAGGTCACGCAGTCATGGGCGGCTATCTCGTCTAACGCGGCGGCGTTCAGTGCGGACATCGACGACCTAAAGAACCTCATGGAGCAGGACGTCACCGCCATCGACTGCTACCAGCAGACGCTTCCCGCCATGCTCGATGCTCTCGACACTGCGTTCAAGACCTTCGAGGAGCAGATCGGCAACACACTCAACGTCCAGTGGCAGACCCTGCTGCCCGCACTGGGGCAGCTCGCCTTCGCCCCGGAATCCGCGCTGATGTGGATAGCCCAGGGCGCACAGATCGGCTACACCGCCGCGACCACGGTCACCGACCTCGACGGCACCCCTGTTCGCAAGGACATGCTGCTGGAGCAGATCCGCAGCGTCCAGAGCAACATCGACTCGATCAGCACGGGCTATCAGGAACTGGAAGACGGCACCCTGTCGCCAAACGATCCCGGCGCGGGAATGCTCATCGCGGACGCCGACACGATGATGCAGTACCTGACCAGCCTCTACGGGCAGTTCCCGACCACACCCCAGGGCGTGATGGATCTGGTGGAGGCGCTCAAGGACTACGTGGGCGCCGTCACCGCGCGTAACTCCAAGATCCTGGAGTACAACGCGTGCGTGAACCTGATCGCCCAGTATCAGATGAACCAGCAGCAGATCGAGGGCCGACGGGCGGCGCTGACCGACCAGGTGATCGAGGGCCTGGCCGCGGACAACGTGGCGATGTGCGCGTTCATCTCCCAGGGGTACTACCAGGCCAGGGACAACGTTCTGCGGCTGATGGACCTGACCGGGCGCGCTTACCGCTTCTGGGCCCTGACCGACAGCGATCCGTTCAGCCAGACCTTCGAGGGCAATACACCGCCGGAGTTGAACAGCACCGTGCTCACGGTCGCCAGCAACAACTTCACCGAGGCGTACAGCACCGCCGTCGGGAACGTCGGCAAAGGCGAGCCTTTCCCGGCCAGTGATGACGAGTCCGGCCTGATGTATACGATCTCCGGCCAGGCGTTGGACTTTTTCCGCAAGGGCACGCCGCTGATTGTCGGCCTGCATGACAGCTACGTCACTAAGTCTTCAACGTACAAGTCGAACGGCACACCCTTCCTTGGCATGTCCAACATCCGCATCAGCCGGGTGCGTGCCTGGGTGAATGGAGCCACGACCACTAGCGGAAGGCTGCTCGTCACCATCACCCACAACGGGACGGAGAATATCGTCAGGGCGGACAGCACAGTCTTCGCTTTTTCCCACAATCCGCTGACCGAGAACTTCACCTACTGGACCGCGAACAACCAGATTTTCCAGGACACGGTGTTCGCCGTCGCCGACACCGGTTCCGACGAGCTGATCGCTGCGGTGGGGCCGTTCACCTCCTGGACCATCACCATCGATCCCAAGTTCAACTCTGGACTGGATCTGTCCTTGGTGGAGAGCGTCACCCTGGAATTTCACGGGGTCAGCGGCGCCTTCACCTGATCCGGCGACGGGCGGCACTCAGCTGGCGGGTGCCGCCCTGTCGCTTGCCGCCGCGCCACGACAATATCGGCGCTAACCGCTCGCGACGGCGGCCAGGTGGACGGCGAGCTGTGTCCGCGACCGGACACCCAGTTTGCGGTAGGCCCGGCTCAGGTGCGCTTCGATGGTTTTCTCACTGAGGAACAGGCGCTCGGCGATCTGGCGGTTGGTCAGGCCGATGGCGGCCAGCTGGGCGACCTGCCGCTCCGACGGGGTGAACGCGCGGACTCCGGTGGGAGCCGGGGGCAGGCGTCCGCCGCTTCCGACGAGCAGCGCCCGCAAGCGCTCGACCATCACGGACGCATGGCTTTCCGCGGCCAGCTCGGCCGAACGCCGGACGGCGTCCAAGCCCGCCTTGCGGTTTCCGCCGTCGAGCAGCGCCTGGCCCAGTCGTTCGAGTGTCCGGGCCAGTTCGAGCCGGGCGGGGGAGTCCTGGAGCAGGTCGATGGCCTCATGCAGCAGCCGGGTGGTCTCTTCGGCTGTTCCTGCGAGGGTCGCGGCGGTGCGCAGGGCGATGGCTATATGCCGGGGTACCCCGAACGCGCGGGCCAGCCGCAGATGTTCGGCGGTCAGGGCGGCGGCCCGATGGTGATCATCCAGCCGGCGATAGGCGTCGGCGGCCTGGAGACGCCAGGGCACATCCAGCATGCAGTCGGCGCCCCAGCGCTGGTACGACCGTTCGCAGGTCATCGCGTCCGCGAGCGCCGCGGTGGCATTACCCTGTGCCGCATGAAGGCGGGCGCGGGCGCCCAGCAGCCACAGCTGCCAGACGGTGTCCGGCTCCCGGTCGCCCGACAGTGGACCGCCCCGCACGATGGCATCGGCCTCCGCCAGCCTGCCGTCTTCCACCAGCAGATCGACCTGCGTCGCCTGCAGCACCGGCAGCGCCCCATTGGGCGCGAACACCCCTTCGCTGCCGGCCTCGAGATGTTCCCTGGCCTGGACCAGATCGCCGCGCAGGTACGCGAGCCTGGCGGAGTAGCTTCTGACCAGCGCCGTGGGGAACATCAGCCCTCTCTGCCGGACTGTGTCCAGCGCCTCGTTCAGGCTGCTCTCGGCCTCATCGAGCCGGTCCGCCACCATGAGAGTGTGAATCGCCGCCCAGATCGCCGACCTGTCCGGGGGAAGCCGGCCGGCCAGTGCCCTCAGCGCCAGCGTGGCAACAGTGCCGGCCGGCTCGCCGCCGAACATCGCCTCCACCGATAGCTGAGCGTTGGCGACCGCCGCTGGCGCGTCCGGCCTGCGCCGGAAAGAATCCAGGTGAGCGAGCAGGTCGGCGCGCCGTCCCAGATCGGCGCGGGCGACGCCGATGAGTTCCGCCTCGAGCTCCGCCGACAGGTCGGCGCCCTGAGCAGTTCCCGGATCTCCGCTGAGATCGGCGGGCAGATCCCTCATGGCCTGGGCCAGCAGGTCGACCGCCGCACCCGGCACGCCGGAGGCGCTGCGGAACCGGGCCAGGCTGTAGGCGCACAGCGCCCGCTGCGCGGGCGAGTCAGCCAAGGCCAGGGCTTCCAGCAGGTGCCGCTCCGCGTCGGCCAAAGCCAAGTGGTGCGCCTGGCAGTTGCCCAGCAGCCTGCTCACTTCGGAACGCAGCTGGGGCGGCGGCGGTTCGTTGCGCGCCCGCAGCAGGTATACAGCGGCGCCGCCGGGTGAACCCCGCTTCCTCGCCTGATCGGCGGCCGCGAGCAGCGTAGCGATGCGGTCTGGGTTCGCGGCCGGGGTGGTGCGCAGCAGGTGAGAGGCGGCGCGGGCAACCGGCTGCCCCGCTTCCTGCAGCACCCCTGCCGCCCGCTCGTGCTGGGCGCTGCGGTCGGCGTGCGGAATGAGGGAGTACACGACGTCGCGGACGACGGCGTGTACGAACGCCGGGGGATCGGCGCGCTCGAACATCCCGTCGCGGGCGAGCTGCTCCGTCGCCGCCGCGGTTGCCGGCAGCGGCAGATCGCATTGGCGCGCGGCCAGTGCGAGATCCGTGTCATCGCCTAGCACCGCGACGGCCCGGGCGACGCTTCGCACACTCTCCGGCCAGCGCCGCAGCCGGGCGATGACATGGCGGCGTACGGCATCCGGTCCCGACGCCCGGGCGGAGGCGGCGGCCGCGGCCTCGGGACGGGTGCCGTCGCCGGCCAGGATCCGCAGCAGTTCCCGGAGGAACAGCGGATTTCCCGCTGTGGCGGAGTGGCAGGCCATGCAGAACTCGTCGTCCCCGTCCTGACCGAACGTGCGCCGGACCAGATCTGCGACCGCCGACTTGCTCAGGCCCTTCGGCTCGAGCAGCGTCACGTCGCCGGCCGTCAGGATCTCGTCGAGTGATTCATCGTGCCGGCGGCTGCTCGCCCTGCTGCTCACGATGATGGTGACCGCGACGGAGTCCACCCGGCGGGCCAGGAATCCCAGGAACCGCGCCGACGGCGGGTCGACCCATTGCATGTCGTCGACAAGCACGACCGCGGACGCCTTTTCGGCCAGGTTGACCAGCAGCCAGTACAGGCCGTTCAGCAGGATGTGGAGGGAGCCGGACCCCCCAGGGGTGCCCGGTCCGTCTGCCGCGAACAGGGTCTGCGTCGCCTTCGCGGCGCCCGTGAACAGCCTGTCCCGCTCCGGGCCATGCCTGGGAAGCACCGACTCGAATAGCTGTCTGACCACTCCGAAGGTGAAGTCCGTCTCCAGCTCGGCGCCACGGGCCGACAATACTCCGAACCCCCGTGCTAGCGCGCGGCCGCGCGCATAGCGGATCAGCGCTGTTTTGCCCAGGCCAGCAGTAGCCTCCAGCACGACGACGCCTCCGCGCCCACACCCGAGATCGGTGAGTGCGGACTCCAAAGCGCGCACCTCGAACTCGCGCTCTAGCAAGACATCCCGCACGAAACTGCTCCCAGCCACCGGATCAGTGCGTCCAACCGGGGCCGGTCAGCCGACCCGAATCCAACGGCACCGTAAGCTTATCTATCGATCGGGTCCGCGTCGATGGTGCGGATTGGCGGGCACCAGTGCCATCCCGAGTAATGCCGCTGACCCTTGTACCGGCGGAACTCCTTCACATCGGGCAGCAGCAGGCCGAGGGCTTGCCGCGACGGCCCGTCTGGGCAGGTGGTTTGGACCTCGTTCGTACTTTGGATCTCTTCGGTACGGTCTTGCGGCTAAAAAAGCCTTTCCTTGGCCGGGAAATGTACCGAAGAGATCCAAAGCTGAAAGCGAGGGCCCTAGGGCATCGCACCGCGGACGGAACCGGTGCGGTAGGTTCGGCGTCCAAGGTTGGTCAGGGAGGAGATCATGGTGAAGAGCCCGCTCGCGGCGGTTGTGATCCTCTGCGGCCTGCTGGTGACAACGGCGTGCGCGAGCACGTCCGCCGGGTCGACGTCCGCCAGCGGATCGAGCACGCCCAGCACGTCGAGCACGCCCAGTGCTTCGCCGACGGCGAGCGGCGGAGCTCCCGTCGCGTCCGCCTGCGGCGGCGCCACCCCGGTGGCGGGCAGCACGGTGAGCCTGACCTACAGCGATAACGGCAAGAACCTGTGCGTGGATCTGGGCACCACGGTGACGGTGGCGCTGCAGGGGACTCCGGTCAACAAGTGGCAGTCGGTGCACAGCAGCTCCGAGCTTATCCTCGCCCCTCGGCTCGACCCCGGTTTCACCCTGGCAGCTGGCTGGACCGGGGACGCCTACGAGGCGATCCGCCCGGGGACCGCGTACGTCAGCGCTTCCCGGTACCCCTGCGGGACAGCCACCAAGGGCAGAAGCTCAATGCAGTGCGGGGTAATCGTCGGCTACCGCGTCAACATCACCGTAGCCAGCTAATCCGGACCTCTCGCCCCCACCCACCCACGAGGAATCCCCAGCCGCCCACACCCACCCCCAGCCGCCCGCGAGGCGTCCGCTGGACAAAAGCCGCATGCCGGTCATCCGCGTGGAACGGCGACCCCAGCGCTGGGCCATCGAAGGCGCCATAGGCCCAGCGCTGGGCCATCGCTGGGGTCGCCGGTGGCGGGTCGCTACGCGGCGGGGAGGGTTAGGCGCATCAGGGCGCCGCCGCCGGGAACGTGCTCGGCCGCCACGGAGCCGCCGTGGGCGTGCGCTACCTGGCGGACGATGGCCAGGCCGAGCCCGGAGCCGGGGACCGACCGGTCGGCGGTGGCACGGTAGAACCGGTCGAAAACCCGGCCTAGATCCTCCGCTGGTATCCCAGGGCCGTGATCGCGAACCGTTAGCACGCCGTGGGAAAGCTCTACCTCCACCGGTCCGCCCGGCGGGCCGAACTTGGCCGCGTTGTCCAGCAGGTTCCGTATCGCCACCCGGAGCCGCTCGGCGCTGCCGATCACCACGCAGGGTTCCAGCCTCGCCTTGAATGACACCGACGGCCAGTCCCGCTTGGCCGCCTCCAGCGCGGCGGCCGCGACGTCGTTCAGCTTGATCTCCTGGAAGGCATCCGAGGGCGTCTCGCCGCGGGCAAGCTCGGTGATGCTGGATACCAGTCCGGACAGCTCGTTGACCTGGTGCGCTACCCGGTCGATTATCTCTTCGCGTTCGTCGGCTGGCAGGTCAGGCTCGGCCGCGAGCAGATCCACGTTGACCCGCAGACTTGTGAGCGGCGTTCTGAGCTCATGGCTTGCATCACTGACAAGCTGTCGCTGCGCCGCGGTCGAGCGCCGGAGTGCGGCGAGCATCGTATTGAACGACGACGCCAGCCTGCCGAGCTCGTCGGGCCGGTGTACATCGACCCCCAGTTCCAGGTCGCCGGTGACCGCCACCTGCTCGGTGACGGCGGCGAGCCGTGACACCGGGGCCAGCCCGCCGCGGGCCACGCCCCAGCCGACCAGCGCGGCGAGCCCGACACCGAGCACGCTGATCAGGATGAGGGTCGCTCCGATGCTGGCCAGCTCGCTGTCCACGGTGTCCAGCGGCTCGGCGACCTCAACGGCCAGGCCGTGACGGATCTGCATGACCAGGACCAGGGCATGCACACCGCCAATGGAGGTGTCGTAGTAGTACGACTGGCGGGTTCCGTCGGCGACAGCTTGGGCGGCGGCGGTGGACCGCAGCAGCCCCTCATACCCGGCTGGCGCCCAGACCTCGCCGCTGGAGGTGACGATCTGCGTATAAGGCGTGGAGTCGCCGAACCGGTCCGAGTGCGGCGGGAGCCACCCGTTCGGGATCTTGTGGTGCGCGTTCGCCTCGTGCTCCACCGAGATGGCCCGGGTGAAGAGCTGCTGCTGCACCTGGTCCCGCAGGTCGGCGCGGATCGCCAGGTAGGCCACTGCCGCGACCGCCAGCGTGACGACCGCTACCGCTGCCGCGACGGCGATGGTGAACCTGGTACGCAGTTTCATGGCGAGGCCCGCAGCACGTACCCGACGCCACGGATGTTGTGCACCAGCCGGGTCTTGCCGTCGTCCTCCAGCTTGCGCCGCAGCATGCTGACGAAAACCTGAAGAGCGTTGGATTCCGGTGATGAG
This sequence comes from Streptosporangiaceae bacterium, assembly GCA_050012355.1. Lineage (GTDB taxonomy): Bacteria > Actinomycetota > Actinomycetes > Streptosporangiales > Streptosporangiaceae > JBEKHI01. The sequence goes on from JBEKHI010000001.1 coordinate 13,842, forward strand.
CCGTAACCCCACACCCGGTCCCTGATGACCTCGTAGCTGAGCACCTGTTCAGCGTTGCGCAGGAGCAGCTCCAGCAGGTCGAACTCGATCTTGGTGAGGTCGATCACGGTGTCGCCGCGGGTCACCCGGCGGGCCGACACGTCGATGGTCAGGTCGGCGTAGCCGAGTACGTCCCGGTTGAGCTGGCTGCGCCGCAGCAGGGCCGCCACCCGGGCCAGCAGCTCGCGCAGCGCGAACGGCTTGACCAGGTAGTCGTCGGCTCCGGCCGCCAGGCCGAGCACCCGGTCGTCGATGCTGTCCCGGGCGGTCAGCGCCAGCACCGGCGTGGAATCTCCCCGGCTCCGCAGCATCCGGCACACCGCCAGCCCGTCCATCGCGGGCATCAGGATGTCAAGCACGATCAGGTCGACGGGTGACCTGGACACCGCGTCGATCGCGTCCGCGCCGTTGGACGCCGTGGTGACGGAGTAGCCAGCACGGCCCAGGGCACGGCGCAACGAGTCCCGCACGTCGCGATCGTCGTCCGCCACCAGCAGCCTGCTACCGGGAGACTCCAGTTCCACGACTCTATGTAATCAGGGTTAGCTGAGTAAATGCTCCAAGGTTTCCGTGTAACGCCGGAATTTAAGCACCGTTTAACAATCAGCCAGCAACCTCCTTCCCATGGTGAACAGCACGCTGGCTACCCGAACGGTCTGGCTGGTACGGCATGGCGAGAGCACCTGGAACAGGCTTGGCCGGTGCCAGGGGCATAACGACGAGGCCGAACTGACCGACCGGGGACAGCAGCATGCGCACGACGTCGCAGTAACACTCCGTGACAAATCGGTCGGCGCTATTTACGTCAGCGACCTGCGCCGGGCGGTGCAGACCGCCACCCCCCTGGCCGCGAAACACGGTCTCCCGATGCAGGCAGACGTCCGGCTTCGGGAGCGGTGCCTTGGGGTCAAGGAGGGCGGGCCGCTGACCGAGGTCGGTCCGGATGTCACCGGAGTTGATGGCGGCGTGGTTGTCGACCCGGACGCGAGGCCCGACGGCGGTGAGTCCCTGCGGGACTTCTACGGCCGGGCCGCCGACTTCAGCGCGGACCTCGCGGCCAAGATCGAGCGCGACGGTATGCCGCCCGGCGACGTCGTGATCGTCGCGCATGGCGGAACGCTCCGCGTGCTGCAAGCCTGCCTTACCGGCCTTCCGGTCGAGCGCATGGGCTGGATGCCAGTCCCGAACGGGACCATCCTGCGCGTCGCCCTTACCCCGGACGGCGATCGTCGCGATTCCGCGAGGAGGGATCACCCATGATCAGTACAACTCTCAGGCTGCCCGAACGGACGGCCAAGCCACGCCGTTCCGGGCTCACGATGGTGATCGACACCGGCATTCCGCTGGCCGCGTTCACCGACATGATCGAGTTCTCCGCGGACTACATCGACTACGTGAAGTTCGGCTGGGGAACGGCGGTCGTCACCAGCAGTCTGCGACAGAAGATCGACGTGCTGAGCGCCCACGACGTGAGGTTCTACTTCGGCGGCACGCTCTTCGAGAAGTATGTGCTGCAAGACAGGTTCGACGACTTCCGCAGGCTTTGCCTGGACTACGGCGCCAGCCACGTGGAGGTCTCCAACGGGACCATCGCGATGTCCAACCACGAGAAGGCCAGCTACATCCGTAAGCTCGCCGGCGACTTCGAGATCGTGTCCGAGGTCGGTTTCAAGGACCAGCAGCGCAGCGAGCTGCTTCCGCCGAGCGCCTGGATCGAGTACATCAACGAAGACCTCGAGGCGGGCGCGGGCCTCGTCACCCTGGAGGCCAGGGAGAGCGGCAAGTCCGGGATCTGCCGTCCCGACGGAGAGCTGCGCTTCGGGCTGATCGAGGACGTGCTGAGGGCCGGGATCGGTAAGGAGCGCTTGCTCTTCGAGGCGCCGAGCACCGAGCTGCAGGCGCACTTCATCACCAGGATCGGGTCGGACGTGAACCTGGGCAACATCCCGGCGTCGGCGGTCATCTCGGTGGAGACGCTCCGGCTGGGCCTGCGGGGCGACACCCTGGCCACTTTCGAGGACAAGGACAATCCGCATGCGTACCACTCATGACGTATTCCACCTGGCCATCCCCACGCACGATCTGGACGTGGCGCAGCACTTCTACGTGACTCTGCTGGGTGCCAAGCTCGCGCGGCGGTACGACGACCGGATCACGCTGGACTTCTTCGGTGACCAAGTGGTGTGCCACCTCACCGAGGACCCGGCGGTGGAGCCATCCAGCTTGTACCCGCGGCATTTTGGCGTGACGTTCAGCGAATCGACGGATTTCGAGAACCTGTACGCGTGCGCGGTGACCCGCAAGATCCCGTTCTTTCACGAGATGTCGCTGCGATTCGAGGGGCTACACGAGGAGCACCGCACCTTCGTGCTCAAGGACCCCTCCGGCAACCTCCTGGAGTTCAAGCAGTACCGCGACCCGCGAATGATGTACTGACATGATCACTGAATGGATTCAGCGGGCGGCGCTCCGGCGCGGTGATGCCGTCTATCTTGAGGACGCGAGAGGATCGCGGACTCTCAGCTACGCCCAGCTCCGCACGCGGGCTAATGACTGGGCGACGTTCCTGGACCGGGAGGGCGTGCCGGCTGGCGGCCGGGTAGCGATCCGGCTGCCGGATCCACTGGACTACGCCGAGGCGCTAATCAGCGTCATCGCAGCGGGCCGCGTAGCCGTCCCGCTGGACCCCGGTGCCCCGACCGCGGAACTAACCCGCGTGTTGCGGGTCGCCCACCCCCGCCTGGTTCTCTCCGAGCCGGTGCCGGCGCCGGTGGCGGTGCCGGTGCCCGTGCCGGTGCCGGTGGCGGTGCCGGTCGATGTGACATCGACCGGCATAGAGCGCGGTCGATGTCACATCGACCGTCCTGGGACCGGCGGGATCTTCCTGTGTACTAGCGGGACGACCGGGACGCCTAAGGGGATACTTCTCGAGGATGGCCAGCTGGCGCATGTGGCGGCGTGCGTGGTGGCGCATCACCGGCTGACCGCGAAGGACCGTGGCTACTGCTCGCTGCCGTTGTTCCACGTGAACGCCGAAGTCGTCGGGCTGCTCGCGACGCTCGCCGCGCAGAGCAGGCTCGCGCTCGACCGCCGGTTCTCCCGCCAGGGATTCTGGGATGTCATCCGGCAGCGAAAGATCACCTGGATCAACGCCGTGCCCGCCATCATCACGCTGCTAGCTCAGGAACCGCCAGAGAAGACCCCCGCGACCGTCCGGTTCGTCAGATCCGCATCGGCGCCGTTGCCCGCGGCGGTGCTGCGGCGGTTCGAGAAAACGACAGGCATCCCGGTCGTGGAGACGTACGGGATGACCGAGGCGGCTTCGATGATCACCGCGAACCCGCTGGCCGAGGACGGGCCGCGCAAGCCGGGCTCGGCTGGCCGGGCAGCAGGAACCGAGGTCCGAGTGACAAGGGACGGGCTGCCCTGCCCGGCCGAGACCGTGGGGAATGTGCAGATCCGCGGCCGGGGAGTGATCTCCAAGTACGCCGAGGGTGGCCGCCGCGGCGCGATCGATGCCGAAGGCTGGCTGGACACCGGCGACCTCGGGTACCTCGACGAGGACGGGTACCTGTTCCTCGCTGGGCGGTCCGACGACGTGATCAACCGTGGTGGCGAGAAGATTTACCCACGGGAAATCGAGGAGATCCTGCTCGCGCAGCCGGGTGTCCTGTCCGCGGTCGTGGTCGGCAGTCCCGACGAGGTGCTGGGCGCGCGTCCGGTCGCCTACGTGATACCCGCGCCCGGCTATGGCGGTGACATCGAGACGGTACTGCGGGTTGCCTGCGATGCGAGCCTGCCTAAGTACAAACGGCCGAGTACCTACTACTTGGTAGAGCAGATGCCCCTTGGGCCCACCGGCAAGGTCCAGCGGCGACGGTTGGTTGAACTTGCCACCTCGGCCCAGTGAGCCCGGGCGGTCGGCCGGGGCTCGTTGACGCGACGGCGGGCGGGGCCGCGGCTGAAACCGTGCCGGGTGCTACCGCGCCCATCCGCCGTCCGCATGTTGTCGCGCTGAACTTGATCAGGATGCTCATCATCGTGCTGGTGGTGGGCGTCCACACGCTGTCCGACGTCGGCGGGACGGTGACCCCGCTGCTCGGCGCGGTCACCACCGTTTTCCACACCAGCAGGGAACTGTTCTTCCTGCTCACGGCGTTCGTGCTCGTCTACAACTACGGGAAGCGCCCGAAGATCAAGTGGCCGTCGTTCTGGTGGCGGCGCTATAAGTTCGTCGTCCCGGCGTACGTCGCCTGGTCGGTCATCTATTTCCTCGCGGACGGCACCCGGTGGGACAACTGGCACGTCTTGCTGCATGAACTGGAAACCGGCACCGCGCGCTACCACATGTACTTCCTGCTGGTCACCATGCAGGTCTACCTGCTATTTCCGGTGGTGCGCTGGCTGCTACGCGTGACGCAGCGCTATCACTGGGCGCTGTTCGGCGTGGTGTGCGCGTTCCAGGTCGTCTTTAGCTACGCGGTACACGAGGGGTGGAACGCGCCAGGGTTCATCGGCGCCTGGCTGCACGACCCGACGATGTGGGCGCCGAGCTACACGCTTTATGTGATCGGCGGGGCCCTCGTCGGCTGGCACTTCGAGGAAATCGCCGCGTTCACCCGGCGGCACATGCGGATGGCAGGCCTGGTGACGCTCGCCGGGCTGTGCGTCGGCATCGGCGTGTACTGCTTCGAGTGGCTGGTGGTCCACCAGACGCCTGCCGCGGCAAGCGCGGTGTTCCAGCCCATCGTGGTCATCGAGGCGCTGGCCTATGGCTGGGGGCTGCTGGCCCTCGGGCTGCACTGGTCAGACAAGGGCACGCCGGGCCGGAAGCTGGCGGCCGCCGGAGCGGACTGCTCGTTCGGCATCTACCTCGCGCATCCGCTGCTGCTTCAGGGACTGGTGCTGGAGACCAGCCACTACGGCGTGCTGTCCTGGATACGCAAGTCGCCGCCAGTGGTAGAGCTGCTCATCATGCTGCTAATCATCGTCCCGATCGTGTACCTCGGGGCGTGGGCGGTGACCTGGGTGCTGCGCAGGACGCCACTGAGCCTGCTGCTAACCGGGCGGTCCATGATCAAGCCCTGGCGCGGACGGCTATCAAGAATGCCGCGCGGGTCGAAACCGGTGCTCGCCGGGGCGGCACTGATGTGCGTAGCGATCCTCGGCGTCGGACTGTGGGCCGCGCGTGGCGCAAGCGGGACGACGTTCACCGCGACCCCGGCGGTCAAGATCAGCACGACGGTGCAGCAGTCAGGCTCGGTGAAGCTGGACAGAAGCGTCTACAAGATCAAGGTCGACGGGGTCACGCGGGAGTGGGTGCAGCTCACCCCGAGCACCGGAGTGAGCTCGTCAACGCCGATCATCATCGTGCTCCAGGGCGTGAACGCGACAACGAACTTGGAGATCAACCGCGACCACCTGACCGGTTACGACGCCGAGTTGGTGTACCCGGTCCCGCTGTATGAGTCCTGGAACGCGGGCGGCTGCTGCGGCGAGTCGGCAACCAAGGATGTAAACGACGTCGCGTTCATCGAGGCGCTGGTCGCCGCCGTCAACCCGGGGAACTCCCACGCGGTGACACTCGCCGGGTACAGCAACGGCGGACGGCTTACCTACCAGATCGCCTGCACCGATCCGACGCTGGTGGACAACTACGCGGTGGTCAAGGCCATGCCCGACGGATGCGTGGTCAGCAAGCGCATCACCATCCTGCAGATCGACTCCACCGACGACACGAAGGTGCCGCTCAAACCCGGCGACAAGGGCTCGGAATCCCCGGCGGCGACAGTGGAGGTGTCCCGGCTGCGACAAGTCGACGGGGCGACCGGCTCGGCCAAGGTGACAAACAAGGGCGCGCTGAACTTGTCGGTGTGGCAAGGCACCGACGGGAGCAAGGTGGAGTTCGCGGTGTACACCGGCGGCGGCCACAGCTTCCCGCAACCGACCGCGACTACCCCCTCAGCCGGCGCCCTGATCTACCAGCTCGCGTCTGGTTCCAGTTGACGCGGCGGGCCCATAGAGCGGACCGCTCCATAGATTCGCCGCTTAGCGTGAAAACACAGGCGTTGCTGGCCGTTACGGCGCGCGTCAGGATCGGCACACCTTAGGTTCACGAAATCTTGCCTCGGATGAGGTAGCGTTTCATGAGGTAAGGGGGTTGCCGTGAGCGCACAGGTATTCATCCAGGAACGGGCCGCCGACCGGCTCGCCGAGCTGGATCTGGCTGTGGAAATCTTGGAGCGCGTCATCCGGCGTGCCGACGCGGAAGCACAGATGTGCACGGCGTTCGACCCGCCGTTGCTCGAAGGACTGACCCGGTGGGGACGTGCGACGCGTTACCTGCGTGAAGAACTTGTCCCGCTTGGGTGGACCTACGACAACCCGCGCAACTTCGCCCGCACGATCCATCCTGATGGCGAGTTCGCGATCGTCGTTACGACTGGCGATGGCATGACTGGCCTGCCAGGCATGGTCCCCGGGACGAAGAACCCGAAGGGCCTAGCGACCATGCTCGCCGTGGACGCCAACGCGCAGCTGACGTTTGACTTCGGTCCGCAGTTCCTCCCGGCTGGTATGGACAAGGTCACCTGGTTCCTGCTGTTCTACGCCGATGGATTCGAGTACCGGGCGGAGCTCTCGCTGCCGGGTGGCTATTCAGACGGGATGATCACGCACTGGGACGAGCGGATCATCCTCCCGCCGTTCCAGCGCTACGACCGACCAGCCGTTCCCTCCGATACGGAACCGCATCCGGATGTCGTTTTCGAGGTCGCGCCACGATCATGATGACGCCGTCGCGGCTGACCCTGGCGCGGAAACGGAGTGGCCTGACGCTCGCCAGGCTTGGCGAACTCGCGGAGCTGTCGGCCCGCAGCGTGTCCCTGTACGAGAACGGGCACAGCAGACCGTCCCCCGCCACGCTTGCTCGGCTCGCCGAGGTGCTTGATGTACCGGAGAGCTTTCTCACCGGTGCCGACGTCGAGGACATCCCGGTTGGGGCGGTGAGTTTCCGCGCGGTCAGCAAGATGACAGCGCAGCAGCGCGATCAAGCGTTGTCCGCTGGCCGGGTAGCGCTGCTCATCGACGAATGGTTCGAGTCGCGCTTCATACTGCCCGAGCCGGACGTCCCGTCGCTGACCGGCTACGACCCGGAATCCGCGGCCGAGGTGGTCCGTGCCCGCTGGGGTATGGGTACCCGCCCGGTGCCGAACACGCTGCACCTCGCGGAGGCACACGGAACACGGATCTACTCGCTGACCCCGGAGAACGTCGCGCTCGACGCGTTCTCGCTGTACTGGGAGGGGCGGCCGTTCGTGTTCCTGTCGACCGGCAAGTCCGGCGAACGCGGTCGGTTCGACGTCGCGCACGAGCTTGGCCACCTGGTCCTGCACGGCGAGCACCAGCCGCTGCACCGGCCCGACGCGGAGGTCGAGGCGAACCGGTTCGCCGCGGCGTTCTTGATGCCGCGATCCAGCGTGCTCTCGGCCGGGCTACGCCACGCTGACGTCGACACGATCCTCGCGGCGAAGGCCACCTGGAAAGTATCCGCGCTCGCGCTCACTCACCGGCTCGCCGAGCTCGACCTGCTCACCGAATGGGGTTACCGCACCGCCTGCGTGAACCTGGCAAGGCTCGGCTACAAATCCGCTGAGCCGGGCGGTATCCCTCGTGAGTCCTCTCAGTTGCTGGCCAAGGTGTTCAAGGCGCTGCGCGATGGCGGCGAGACGCTTTCCTCGGTCGCCGCTGCCATAGGCATCAGCGCCGACGAACTGCGCGCCCACGTCTTCGGCCTCACCCTGATGTCCGTCGCCTAGCCCTCGGTCTGGTGCTGGCCCCCGTCTGAGCCGCCGTGCCAGATGCTGACCGAGCACTTCTCCCGGCTTAGCGCACTTTTCGTGACTGGTTTGCCCTCATTTAGGCCCCCGGTTAGGTACACGAACCCGGGATAAGTGGGCGCGGAAATGGGTGAGATGGCGCTTAAGAACGCCGAGTGGTTACTCTTATACGTAACGTAGTTGGCAACGTGGCGTGAGCGGGGATCACGGATGCCGGTCGAGGGCTTGGAAGAGTATGACAGTCCCGAGGTTCTCGACGCGCGACTTGACCACCAGCAGGTCATCGACCGGCGCTCCTCGGACACTGATCGGCGGGCTGAGAACCGTGAGGTCGACTCTGCGGATACCCCAGAGAAGGATCCCGACGGTGGCTGGCGCTGGAAGAGCCTTGAGCTCTCACCCCAGGCCAACCGAGTTGCCGAAGCGGGACTCGCCCTACGCCGCCAGGCCGAAGGACGCGATGCCGATGGCAACTACACGGACCGTGGCATCACCCCCGCGATGCGGCGCATCGAAGGAGACCTCGAACAAGGAAGCTTGGTCCCCGATACCGAGAAGTTCGCTCTCAAGTCCCCCGATCGCTTCAAAGAAAAGCTCGCGAAGATGGTGACGTTGGAGCCGGATGCATCAGTGGAGGAACTGGCCAGCAAAGTCCATGACGGCATCCGTTACACGTTCATATTCGAGACGGCACGTTATGTGGAGGGTGTAGAGCGTGCGTGTGAGCTACTCGAAGGTAACGACTGTCAGCTTGTGGCATTCAAGCCAAGCTGGGATAGGGAAGAGTACAAGGGTGTGAACAGTCAGTGGCGCGATCGTGCAAGCGGAATTCTCTTTGAAGTGCAGTTTCACACCCCTGAGAGCTGGGTTGCCAAGCAGGCTACTCACGACGCATACGAGATGATCGAGTCGCCGCTAACTACGACTGAGGAAAGGGTCCGTTTGCGTACATATCAGCGCGAAGTGTGCGAATCGGTTCCAGTTCCTCAGGGTGCCTTGGAACTCGAACCGTTCAGAGAGGAGCGAAAGTTAGCGATGTCAGATGCTGTGAATTACTACGCGGTAGTCGGGTTGGGGCGTACGGCGGACAATCCTTCAGGGCTTGTCCGTCGTAGGCAAACGGCGGATGGTCCAGTGGATGAGTCCGTAAGCCGTGACCTGACGTGGGTATTCACCGATGCCATTTACCAGTGGGAGCGGGGCGAGAACTTCGGTCCGGAACTCGTCGAGATTAGTGCGGGGGAGGCGGATGAGTTGATCGCTCGGTTCCGGGAGCGGTGGAGTCACGACGGTTGAGCGAAGTGTGGCGGCGACTGGAGGGTGTGGACGCGTACCGGATCACTGAGATCCCGCGTCATGCCGCTCTCACATCTCCCACCGATGATTCACGTGAATCATGGGGAGGAACCGACACCAACGATCATGGATGGGGGCAGCGCGTCGCCGCGCTCGCCGCTGCTTACCACGCTGGGGTGGCCGCTGGGGATGGCGTGATCGGGTTCGGCTGGATACGGCCTCAGCCGGCTGGTCCGGTGAACGTCGTGGCGGCCGGGAGGGCGCTCGCGGGATCCACGATCAACAGCGGCGAGATCATGCTCGCCCTTCCTGGCGGAGCGCGGGGACGTCCGCTGGCCGACCTTACCGAACTACTCGCGAGCCTGCCCGCCTGGCGGGAGATCGCCGGGATCAGCGACGGGCTACTGAACGAGGAGCCCCGCAGGACGCGGCTCGCCACCAGCTTGGATGACGTACTGCTTGGGAGCTGGGTCGCGCCGTTCGGGTGGATGGTGATCGCCGAGCCGGTACCACCACCGGAGCTGCGAGCGCTGGCCGACGATACAGCGGCCAGGCTGCATCTGACTGAGAGCACCGCCGACCGGTTCCCCGGGCGCGCGTTGGACGCGCGGCGGCTCAAGCACCGGCTGGTCGAGCTGCGGCGCGCGTTTTCCACAGGGCTGTGGAAAGTGCGACTTCTGGCCGGCGGGACGGACGAGGCGGCCGCGGCACGGGTGGCGGGGCTGTTTTGCGCCTCGGTGGATCTGGGGGATCTGCCGTATGCGATCGCGCCCGCGTCTCCCGTTCCCGCTGGAACGTCGGACGCGGCCCGAGACGGCGCGGCGCCGGAACCGACCGCACCATTCTGTGCCGCCACCGAGTTCGTCGCGGCGGTCGCGGCGCCGCCTCGCGCTGAGATACCGGGTATCCGGCTCGTTCTGCGGCCCGAATTCGACACGACGCCAGAAGCGTCCACAGCCGGGATCCTGCTCGGTGAGATCCGGGATCGGAACATGATGCCCGCGGGGGTCTTCCGTATCGGGCACGACTCGCTGAACCGCCATGTCTTCGTGACCGGGGCGACCGGCGCGGGTAAGTCGCAGACGATCCGCGGCCTGCTTGAGCGATCCGCTGTCCCGTGGCTGGTGATCGAGCCCGCCAAGGCCGAGTATCGCTACCTGGCGAACCGCCTGGAGCAAGACGTTATCCGCATCCGTCCCGGCGAGCCCGACGCTATCCCCGCTGGCCTCAACCCGCTCGAGCCCGCCCCCGGCTTCCCGCTCCAGACCCACGCCGATTTCACCAGAGCGCTGTTCGTGGCCGCCTTCCGTTCAGAGGAGCCTTTTCCACAGGTACTGTCGGCCGCGCTCACCCGCGCTTACACCCAGGCGGGATGGGACTTGGCGCTGGGCGAGCCCGCCAGCGACGGAGCACGCTACCCCACACTGGCCGACCTGCAACGAGCGGCTGAGCTCGTCGTGGCGGAGATCGGTTACAGCCAGCGGGTCACCGACGACGTACTCGGCTTCATGAAGGTCCGCCTGGCCAGCCTCCGGCACGGGACGACGGGGCGGTTTCTCGCGGGCGGGCACCCGATCGACTTCGAGAAGCTGTTGACAAGCAACGTCGTGCTGGAGATCGAGGACGTCGGAGACGATCGCGATAAAGCCTTTCTGATGGGGACCGTGCTGATCAGGCTGGCCGAGCACCTGCGGGTACGAGGCCAGCAGGACGGCCTGCGGCACCTGACGATCGTCGAGGAGGCGCATCGGCTGCTGCGCAAGTCCCGTGACGACGGCGCCGCCGCGCACGCGGTGGAGATGTTCGCGAGCCTGCTGTCGGAACTGCGCGCCTATGGTGAAGGGCTGATCATCGCCGATCAGATCCCGGCCCGGCTGGTACCCGATGTCATCAAGAACACCGCGGTGAAGATCGCGCACCGGCTGCCCGCCTCGGACGACCGCGACGCGGTGGGCGCCACCATGAACCTCAGCGCCGCGCAATCACGGTATCTCGTCACCTTGGCGCCGGGGGAGGCCGCTGTGTTCACGGATGGGATGGACAACCCGCTGCTGGTGAAAATGCAAGATCACGCAGAACGAGAGCGGGCGCGTCCCCCGGTCACCGCGTCGGCCGCCGCGATAGTCAGCCGCCGTGGTCCCGTTTGCGGCGCGGACTGCGTGGCACGTCCGTGCACGCTCCGCGACATGAGTAACGCCGGGCGCGGGCTGGAAACAAGACCGGCCGTCCGGTTGTGGACAGAACTAACGGTGCTGGCCCACCTGGCGGGCTGGCCGATGCCGGTTCCGCGGATGGCGATCTTGGAGGATCTTCGCGCGCTGCCGCCCCGGTTGCGGGACTGCCTGATCTCGCACGCGGTGGATGAGGCGATCAGCTCGCGGGCCGGGATTCCGGATGCGACGGGGCTAGTCGTGCACGTTGGCACCGCGATCAGATGCCGGGTCACCCGGGACATGTGGCTCTGCCAGGCCGACGAACCAAGGTGGCACCGAGAAGCTGTGGATAACGTCGCGTCGTTTGGCATAGCTAAGCCGTCGGTGGTGGAGCGGACCGTCGGCGCGCTACGGACGGACGCGACGTACGGCCAGCGGCTGGCCGACGCGCTTGAGGACTTCGCCGACTGCCGCTGGCCGCTGGATTACCTGTCGTTACGACGACTTACTGAAGTGGATCCGGCCATCCTTGATGGCGGTTGTGTCCTGGACGCGCGTGGCGGTTACCTTCGAGCCGCTGACCTGCGCCTCCACCATGACGCTATCGCCGGACTTGACCGACCCGATGCCTGCCGTTTTCGTGTCGACGGTGATGGAACTGCTCACCGCGTAGGTCGCGGTGTAGCCATCGGCGCTCTTGATCGTCAGCGAGGAGGAGCTGACCGCCGTGACGGTGCCCTGCTGCACATCGACAGTCTCGTAGGTGCCATTCTTCTCACGGATGGTCACCTGGCCATGCACCACCCCGCCGAGGCCGAACCCGCCCCCGAAGCCGTGACCGCGGGAGTGTCGGCCGTGGTGCTTGCCAGTCGGGGCGGAAGCCGATGCGCTGGGAGTAGCTGAGGCGGACAACGACGATGTCGTGGTCGCTGCTGGCGCTGGGTGGTTCGTGGCCGCAAAGGCGACTCCGGTACCGGCGACTACCGCGACGAGCGCGACGCCACCTACCACCATGGGTCGGGTGCGGCGGTGGCCGCGGCGACCGGAAAGCTCGATCTGATCGGTTTCCTGTTCATCCATGCGTACAAGGTCGGGGCCCAAGTTAAGGGGAATCTGCGGGTTAGTGAAGAATTCCCTCTGATATCTTGATCTGCGAAGAAAGTGCTGGTAGAGGCGATCTCATTAACAAGATGTTACGCAGTAATCCACAGCCTGTTGAAAAATAGTTATCCACAAGGCACATCCACAGCGTTGTGCACAGGTAAAGTCTGTGGATAACTTAGCGGTGCTCACTTGAGAGGTTGCAGCTCAGGCGCGGTGGCCGACGTCTCCGAGGTGCTTGACCGCCATCCCCAGCGCCCGGTTATGCACAGCCACACGAGCGCGATGACCGCGATGAGCCGCGCGACGGACGTTATCCACTCTCCCTCGACGTGCTGGAGCTGCGCGAGGTGGGTGTGGCCCGGGATGTTAACCGCGTCCATGTAGGTGATGCCCGCGAAACCAAGCCGGCCGAGAACCACCCAGTCCAGACGCGACGCCGGATACAGCGCCAGCAGCCCGATGATCATCACGTCGTACCAGGGCCGCTGGAATGGCCACAGGAAAATCCAGGCCAGGCTTAGCGACAGCGCCAGCGGCACCGCGGGCCAGCGCGGGCTCCGTTGTGGCAAGCGCATTATGAGCAAAACGGCGAGAGCTACTGTCAGCACGGCCGCGATATCGGTCAGGCGGTTCGGCTCGTAAGTGGCGTTCAGGTTGAACGGCCGCCAGAACACCTGGTACAGGTTGTCCCAGGTCACGCCGTTCCCTCGCTTGAAGTACACGGTGACGGCGCCTGTCCCGGCCACCGCGAAGCTCGGGACTGCCACGATGAGGCAACCGGCCGCCGCGGCCGCGAATGCCGCGAGCTGGCGGCGTAGCATCCAGGCGGCCCCGATCGCGTAGACGGCGAAGGGCAGCTTCACGCAGATCGCTACGCCGATGAGCACACCCGCGATGGCGGCCCGTGCCAGGCCAACGGACTCGGCGGGCGCACTGTCCGGCGTACCAGGCCGCTTTGTCCAAAGCAGACCGATGCCGGCTAGGCCGAAGGCAACGGCCAGCCCGTCGATGTGACCGGCGGCCACAATCTCCCAGATCAGCAACGGGTTCAGCGACCACAGCAGGTGAGCGCGCCGCCGCATCACGGCGTCCGCGCGCAGCAGCCAGTCGAGGAGCAAGACAACCGCGCCGAAGGACAGACCTGCCCACAGCTTCAGCCAGAAGGTCATCGTCGCCAGCTGTCCGCCGCTGAGCTTGACGGCCAGCCACTCCGACGCGGTGGCCAGCGGCCCGTAGTCGGACAGGGACTGCCGCCAGGTGGGCGAGGAGTACTGCGCGATCGTGCCGCCGACCTTCAAGAACTGGTCCGGCGTCATCACGTACGGGTTGTGGCCCGCGACCACCATAGACCCGTCAATCGCGTATGAAATGGCGTCGGTCGACCCAGCGGGCAACAGCACGGTGAATATCGCCGTCGCGCCGAGGGAGACGCCGATCATCAGCTTGATGCTCGGCCTGGCGCCCCTGGCGACGGCGACCAGCCCGAAGATCACCCCCGCGGTGGCGATGACCGCGGCCGCCCACAGCGACAGCAAGATCAAGGTATCCCGCAGGTGCAGCGGGTGCCACCACGGCGGGCCAGAGCCCGCGTGCTTCAGCGCCTCGGCGATCACTGACGGGCCGTTCAACGCCATCACGAACATGATCAGCAGCGACAGGCCGATGCACGCCGCGGCCGCCCAGCAGAGGGCACGAGTGCTCCTCGCGGGAGCGTCGCTTGTCATGGGTACGAAGGTACCGTCAATCGGGCGCTTCCCGGGCGAGCGCGAACTTGTTATCGTTAATTGAGTTGGCGCCCGGACCCGCGCGGACGCGCACCACTAATGGGGGGTGCTATGTCCACGAGGGTTGCCGGACGCGTCAAGTGGCGCAGGTTCGCGGTTGCCATTCTGCCTGCACTCGCCGTCGCCGGGTTGCTGATGGGGCTGACCGCCGAGGGGGCGATAGCCGCCAGCATCTCGGTCTCCGGCCAGGAGTTCATGGTGACCGCTGCCCAGCTCACCGGCTCTGGTTTCCAGCAATACCCAGGCCAGGTGACCGTGGACGGAGCCGACGGCTCGAAGACCACGGTGCCGGTGATCGTGTCCATTATCCACAGTGCCACGCTGACGAATATGTGCCAGAGCGTGACCGTCGCCGGGGTCACGCTGCGACTGACCGCCGGCGGGGGCGCCGCCCCGGTCTCGGCTAGCGACCTCATCGTCGACGCCGCCAAGCTGAACGGCAACAGCGCCAGCTTTCAGAACGTCGTGATCGGGGCCGACGCAGGTGGCGGCACTTTCGGCGAGCAGGCCGACGACGTCATTATCGCCAACCTGCGGCAAGATACCTGGCTGACCACCGCTGGCACCTTTACCCTGCCGGACCTGTCGCTGGGCTTCGGCTCCGGTTGTTAAGCCAGGTGGGCCTTGCTGCCCTGTCGGCGAAAACCGTTGACATCCTGCGCCTCGCCAGTCGCCTGCGCGGGCACCGCTGCCTGATCGTCCGTGCTGGACTTCTCCGCCTCAGCGGTGGCGTCGGAGTAGCGCTTGCGGACGGCGAAGCCAGCGGCGGCGCCAGCCGCGCCGAGAGCCACCACGACGGCTGCTAGAACCCGCCAGTTCATGAGGCCACGCATTCGCGACTGCTGCTCGGGGCGGACGACCTCGGCGCCATGGCGCAGGGTCGAAGTCAGCCGTGGCGTGATCGAGGTCTCCACCACATCGGCGAAGCCCTCGAGCCGCGGCGCGCTCCACCGGCGAGCGTGATGCACGCCGCGCTGGACCTGATTAGCCGCTGCCGCCCCGGCACGCTGCCCGGCCGGTACGGCCACGACGACGGCGCCACGAGCGCGGCCGGCGATGCCACCATTCTGAAGTGCACGCTTTGCCTTGCTTTGGGACACGGTTTACCTCCCGTTCTTGATCCCGCTCACCACAGACTTCCCGATGCGGAGCCGTTCAACCATCTTCCGTCGCGCTACGGGTACCGTGGGTGGGCAACGACACTTACCTGAGGAGTCATGGCATGACGGAGACGCTGACCGCGACGCTCGCGACGACGCAGGGCGCGATCAAGGTCCGGCTTTTCCCCGACCACGCCCCGAAGACGGTTCGTAACTTCACCGATCTCGCCGAGGGCAAGCGGGAGTGGACCCACCCGCGGACACGGGCTACCAGCAGTGACAAGCTTTACGACGGAACCGTTTTTCACCGGGTCATCGACGGCTTCATGCTCCAGGGCGGCGACCCGCTGGGCACCGGAACCGGGGGGCCGGGCTACCAGTTCGGCGACGAGATTCACCCTGACCTGCAGTTCGACCGGCCTTACCTGCTCGCGATGGCGAACGCCGGCCCCGGCACGAACGGGTCGCAGTTCTTTATTACGGTGGCGCCCACGCCCTGGCTGAACGGGCGGCACACGATCTTCGGTGAGGTCATCGAAGGATCGGACGTGGTAGACGCCATCGGCAAGACGAAGACCGGCCCCGGCGACCGCCCGGTTCAGGACGTCGTCCTGCAATCGGTGACAATCGCTCGCGAATAAGCCGGATACTTAGTTACATGTCCGAACCCCTCGCGGAACCGGTCCCGACCTGCTACCGCCACCCAGGCCGCGAAACCTACGTCTCATGCACCCGCTGTGGCCGTCACGCCTGCCCTGACTGCATGCGCAGCGCCTCGGTAGGCCAGCAGTGCGTGGAGTGTGTCCGCGAGGGGAGCCGGTCATCCCGGGCCGCGCGTACCGCGTTCGGCGGGCGTCCGGTGTCGGGCGCCGTGGTCACCTGGGTCCTGGTGGGGCTCAACGTCTTGGTCCTGCTGATCTCGCTGGCGAACTCCAACGTCATCGTCGACCTGGAGATGTTCGGCTATGCGGCGGTCGCCCCCGGCGGCGCGATGCAGGGGGTCGCCGCTGGCCAGTGGTACCGGCTAGTCACCTCGGCCTTCACCACGCCAGGCGTGTCCGGGATCGGGTTCATGGACATCCTGTTCAACATGTGGGCGCTGATCTTCGTCGGCCCCTCGCTGGAAAAGATGCTCGGCCGGAGCCGCTATCTATCGCTGTACTTGCTGAGCGCGATCGGCGGGTCCGTCCTGTACTACTGGATGGTCGCGGGCAACCAGCCGGCCGCCGGGGCGTCGGGCGCCATCTTCGGTCTGTTCGGGGCCTGGTTTGTGGTGTCCAAGCGGCTGCGGCTTGACTCCCGCGGCATCGTCTTGCTGATCGTCATCAACCTGGCGTTCAGCTTTATCTACCACAGCACAATCGCCTGGCAGGACCACATCGGCGGCCTGGTGACCGGTGCCCTGGTCACCGCCGCGTTCGTCTACGCGCCGCGAAAGAACCGGACCGCTATCCAGATAGCGGCGGGCGTCGCCATGCTGGCGATCCTTGTCATCGCGACGGTGCTCAGGTCACACCAACTGACAAGCTGACCGGATAAGCGCCACTGGGTCGCTAGCACCACGCTGGCGATGATCAATGCGAATCCGCCCACCAGATTCCACGCGCCAAGCGTGGACAGCACCGGCATGTCGGCCTGCGTGACGTAGTACAGGACGATCCACACCAGCCCCAAGAGAAGGCAGCCCACCATTGTGGGGGCTATCCACGGCGCGCTGACCTTGCGCTTCGCCGCTTTCGTCGGCGGCGGCGTGTAAACAGGCTTCTTCCTGACGCGGGACTTCGGCACCGGGTACCTCGCTAGAGTTTGCGGAATCTTCGGGGCATAAGCGTAGCGGGTCGGTCCGTGCATATCATCCACGCCGTCAGTTACTTAGCGATATCATTCAGTTACTCATGCGACCTATCCTTCGTTTCTGTGGTGAGATGTGCCTGACGGCGGGCGTCATCGGCCTGCTGTTCGTCGGCTACCTGGTGTGGGGGACGAGTACGCACACGGCGGCTGTCCAGCGTCGGTTCGCCGCCGAACTCAATCACCAATGGCATGCCGCGTCACCGGCCTCCAGTTGCTCGTCGTCCGGCGCAGACGCTCGCGTGCCCGCTGACCCCATCCATCTGGTGTCCTCGCAGCCCTTCGCGTTCATCAGGATCCCCGCGTTCGGTTCGAATTGGCGATTCACGGTCATCCAGGGGACTTCGCTGACACAGCTCGATACGTCCCCTGGGCACGTGCCAGGCACGCAACTGCCTGGGCAGGTGGGTAACTTCGTGGTCGCCGCGCACCGGGTCACCGCAGGAAACCCGTTCTGGTCACTGCCCTCGCTGCGAGCCGGAGACGTGGTGTGCATCGACACCGAGTACAACACCTACGTCTACCGGGTCACTGGGGCGCCGGTGCTGGTTTCCCCCAGCGACGTGGCCGTCCTCGCCCCGGTCCCCGGTGACCCCGATGCGCGCCCGACGCGACCGCTGATCACGCTGATCACCTGCGACCCGCCCTGGACCGGCACTCACCGGGTCATCGTGACCGGTCAACTCGTGGAGGTGAAACCTCGCTGATGTACGCCTGGATCTGGCGGACGCTGCCCGGCCCGCTACCAGCCCGCGTCCTGCTGGCCACGGCCCTAGCCGTGGCCTCGGCCATCATCCTGTGGTTGTGGCTGTTCCCCTGGCTCTACATCCACATCCCGCTGAACGACGTGGGCTTCGCCGGCTAACCGGCGAAGCCCGCAAGTGAACTACTAGCCGTTCGGGTTCGCGGTCGCGCTAGACGAGACCGACGGCGACGGCGACGTGCTGGCGCTCGGGCTTGTCGACGCGCTGGGGGACGACGTGGCCTGCGCAGGCTGGACGTAGATGATGACCGTGGACCCCGCGGCCTCCGTGGTCTGCGACGTCGGAAGCTGCTGCCATACGATCCCGGGCGTCGGATTTCCGGCGGCACCGGTGTCAGCCTGGATGAGCTCCTTGTACTTGAAGCCCTGCTCCTGGAGCGTCGCGATGGCGTTCGCCGCGGTGAAGCCCACCACGTTCGGCACGGTAGACCCGCCACCGGAGATGGTGAGCGTCACCGTCGAGCCCGGGTTCACCGACGTGCCGCTGTTCGGATTCACGCTCAGCACGGTGCCCGCGGCCTGTGTCGAGGAGTTGTTCGTCTTGGTCTGCGGGCTCAGGCCGAGCGCGGACAACTGGCCCTCCGCCTTGGTGACGTTCTCGCCGACCATGCCGGTCGGGATGGTTACCTTGCCGGCGCCGGTGGAAACGTAGAGCGTGACCGACTGGCCCTTGCTGATGGAGCTACCATCGGTCGGATTAGCCTTGATCACATAGTTCTTGGCGACCGTGGACGAGGACTGGTCGGTGACGGTGTAACTCAGGCCGGCCTTGGTGATCTGCGCCTCAGCTTTGGAGGCGAGTTCTCCTGACACCTGTGGTACGAACGTACCGCCACCACTGTTGCCGCCGCTGAGCAGGACGTAGGCGGCGGCAATGGCGGCGCCAAGGACGAGAACCAGGCCGATGACCCAGGGGATCCAGCGACGACGACGGCCTCCGGATGAGTCATCGTAACCGTATTGGTCGTAATCCCCCTCGTAGGGCGGGATCGTCGTCGTCTGACCGCCCATCATCGCGGTCTGGTCCGCCCGGGTCGGATTCCCGTAGTAGTCCATCCGGGTGGGCGGCGGCGGCATCGCCGCGACCTGCATGCCGGACGCGGCGCGCTGGACGTCGGCCAGCATCTCGGCGGCCGACTGGTACCGGTCGGCCGGGCTCTTGGCCATCGCCTTGAGCACGATAGCGTCCGCCCAGCGCGGGACCTCCGGGTCCACCTGGGACGGCGGGACCGGGTTCTCCCGTACATGCTGGTACGCGATCGCGACCGGGGAATCGCCCGTGAACGGCGGACGGCCAGTCAGCAGCTCATAGAGCAGGCAACCGGTGGAGTAGAGGTCGCTTCGGGCATCCACCCGCTCACCGCGGGCTTGCTCAGGCGACAGGTACTGCGCGGTGCCGATCACCTGGGCGGTCTGCGTCATGGTGGCCTGGGCATCGCCCATCGCACGAGCGATGCCGAAGTCCATGACCTTGATGTCACCATTGCGGGTGACCATGACGTTGCCGGGCTTGATGTCCCGGTGGATGATGCCAGCCTGGTGGCTGTATTCCAGAGCGCGAAGTACGCCACTGGTAATTTCGAGCGCGCGTTCAGGCAGCAGTCGATGGCCCTCAATCAGCAGGTCTCGCACCGTGCGGCCATCCACGTACTCCATCACGATGTACGGGATGGGGACACCGGTGGCCATATCCTCGCCGGTGTCATATACCGCGACGATCGTAGGGTTGTTCAGTGAGGCAGCCGATTGGGCCTCGCGGCGGAACCGGGCCTGGAAGGTCTGGTCCCTGGCCAGGTCCGCACGCAGCGTCTTGATCGCCACGATGCGGTCCAGGCGGATGTCACGTGCTCGGTAGACCTCGGCCATACCGCCGCGGCCCACGACGCCCTCGAGCTCGTAGCGATCACCGAGCAACCGGGGTTGAGTCATATCTCGCACTGCGCCAAACCACCAATACTCGATCTCATCTGTTGCTCGCCGCCGAATTCTGCGGGCCCGCCGACGGGCTCGTTGACGGGCCCGTTGACGTGCCCGTGGCCGGAGTTGTGGAGTTCGTGACGCTCGGCGATGGGGAGGCCGATTGGCTCTCCTTAGGCGAAGCGTTCGCTGGTGCCGTGGTGGTGCTGCTACCCGCAGTCGGCTGGTTTACCGCCCGCTGTGTATTCTCTGGCACCGTTCCAAGACTACTCGCTGTGGACGAACTAGGGCTTTCCGTCGGTGCCACCGACGCCGTGACCGGCGCCGAGGCCGTCGGAGAGGATTTAGCCGTCGTGCTGGTCATCGCCACCGGGTGGGGTGACGTCATCAAGAGCACCGCTACGACGATCCCGACGCCGAACACCGCCACGGTGGTCGCCGCCGCCAGACGGCGCCGATTGTTCAGCAGACGTCCCCAGCCCCGTCCTGCTTCGACAGGGTAGTCATAGTCGTCGTCGGCCGGGTAGTCGTAATCGCCGCCCTCCGCCATCAAGGCGGTGCCATCTCGGTCCAGCCGCGTTTCGTCCCCGACCGGTCCCGAGCCGAACGTCGTGAGGCTAGCGGTCGCCGGCCCGCCGAAAGACAACGCGTCCCGGAGGACCCCGCACCGGTCCGCGACGTGCTGGGCGGTCTCCGGGCGGTCCTGCGGGCTCTTCTCCAGCATGGCGAATACGAGGTCCTGGACCGCCTCAGGGACGTCCCCAGGCAGCGGCGGAACCGGGTCGTGCTTGTGCGAGATCGCGATCGCCAAGGGCTGGTCACCGGTGAACGGCGGCGTTCCGGCCAGGCACTCGTAGGCGACGATGCCGAGGGAGTAGATGTCCGAGGACGCCGTGACCGTGGCGCCGGTCGCCTGCTCGGGCGACACGTACATCGCGGTGCCCATCACGATCCCGGTCTGGGTCAGATGGGCGGCCTGGGAGGCGCGGACCGCCGTCGCGATGCCGAAGTCGGTGATCTTCGCGGTGCCGTCCGGGGTGACCAGGATGTTGCCTGGCTTCATGTCCCGGTGCACGATGCCCGCCTGGTGGGCGACCTGCAGCGCCGCCGCGCACTGACCGACGATATCCACGGTGGCCGCCGCGGAGACCCGGTGCTCGCGGTCCAGGATGGCGGACAGCGGCTCGCCCTCCACGAGCTCCATGATCAGGTAGGCGCGGCCGAGGTCGCTGGTCTCGCCGTAGTCCCACACCCGGGCGATGCCGGGGTGGGACAGCGAGGCGGCATAGCGGGCCTCGGCGCGGAATCTGGCCTTGAAGTTCGGATCGGCGGCATGCTCGGCGGCCAGCAGCTTGACGGCGACCGTGCGGTTCAGCATCCGGTCGACGCCACGCCAGACTTCGCCCATGCCGCCGGACGCGATGCGTTCGGTCAGCGCGTAGCGGCCGTCGAGGATGTAATCGGTCACTTGCTTCCCAGGTAGGCCTTGAGAACGTCGACCGCGACAGGCGCGGCAGCGGCGGCACCGAAACCGCCTCCTTCGACTATGACGCCGACCGCGATCGGATCGTTGGCGTTAGTTGAGAAACAAGTGAACACCGCGTCGTTGAGTCCGGTGGAGTTCACCCCGTTCTGCGCGGTACCCGTCTTGGCCGCGATCTGGACACCCAGGTCGTGAATGCCCGTTACCCCATTGGCGGTGCCGTCGGTGTCATTTACCACGCCTTCCATCATCGTTTCCACATTTGAGGCAACGGATGAGGAGACGGCCTGGCTCAATACCGACGATGACGCCGAGTACACGTTGGACAGGTCCGAGGCCTGCACGGACTGGACCAGGTACGGCTTCATCAGGGTGCCGCCGTTCGCGATGGCCGCGGACATCATGGCCTCCTGCAGCGCGCTCGCGGTGTCATCGAACTGGCCGATGGCGGTCATCGCGGTCTCCGCCTCGCTGGCCGTCATCGTGTACTGGCTCGCGGCCGTCGACACGCCGGACAGCGACAGGGTGGAGTTGAACCCGAACTTCTCCGCCTGGGTGTTCAGCGCGCCCGTCCCGACATCCATCCCCAGCTGGGCGAACGTGGTGTCGCAGGACTCGGCGAATGCCTGCGCGATCGTGGTCGTGCCGCTACCTGACCCGCATACGGTGTCGTCGTCGTTGTGCAGCACGTGCTCGGTCTGCGGCAGCGACAGCGTGGTCGGCGAGTTGACGGTGGTCTGCGGGGTGCGGGTTGAGTCCTGGGTGAACCAGGTCGAACTGGTGACGACCTTGAACGTGGAGCCCGGTGGGAACGTCGAATCGGTCGCGTTATTCAGCAGCGGGCTCGGGTTCTCCTTGAGCAGCTGCGAGTCGTAGCTGTTGACCTCGTCGCCGTTGAGGCTGGCCAGCTTGTTCGGGTCGTAGCTGGGGTAAGAGGCCATTGCCAGGATCGCGCCGGTCTGGTAGTTGATCGCGACGACCCCGCCGACCCGGTCGCTGCCGGACAGGACCGACTGGAGACCGTCGTAGGCGGCTTCCTGGGCCTTGGAGTTAATCGTGGTGACGACCGTGGCGCCCTTTTGGGTCTTGTTCGTGATCTCGTCGATGATGTTGCGGAACGCCAGCGACGAGGACTGACCGGATAGGTAGCTGTTCCAGGCGCTCTCCAGCCCGGTCTGCGTCCCGGCTGTGATCGAGTAGTAGCCGGTGACCGGGGCGTATACCTCGCCCTGCGGGTAAGCCCGCTGATACGGGATCTCACCGTTGCCGGTCGCCTTGGAGTCGGCGATCACGGTCCCGTCGGCGGTCTCGATTTCGCCGCGCTGGTACTTGTTATCCGCTGCCAGCGTCCGGCTGTTGAAAGGCTCATTCGCCAGCGAGGTCGTCTCGAACCCCTGAACGTAATTCAAGTTGATCATCAGGAGCAGGAACATCACCAGAGCCGCGATGGAGATCCTCTTAAGTGCCCGGTTCACTGCAGGTTCACCACCTGTGTCAGTCCCTCTTCCTGGATCGGCCGTGGTGCTGGCCGTCGTGCGGTGTCACTGAGTCTCGCGAACAACCCGATGATGATCCAGCTGCCGATGAGAGACGACCCGCCTTGCGAGAGGAAGGGAGTGGTGATGCCGGTCAGCGGGATCAGCTTGGAGACACCGCCGACGATCACGAATAGCTGCAACGCGATCATGAAGGCCAGGCCGCCGGCGAGCAGCTTCGAGAACGGATCCTTGATCGTCAGCGCGATCCGCAGCCCGCGCTGCACGATCAGCCCGTAGATCAAGAGCATGGCCATCAGGCCGGCCAGGCCGAGTTCCTCGCCGAACGCGGTGACGATCATGTCGCTCTGCGCCAGTGAGGTGAGGTACGGCATGCCGCCGCCGAGCCCGCGACCGAGAATGCCGCCGTAGCCGAGCCCCTCTAGACCCTGGGCGGTCTGGTAGCCGATGCCCTGGATGATGGGAGTGCCGTTGTAGAGGGACTCGCTGAACGGGTGCAGCCAGACGATGAACCGCGCGTCGACGTGCGAGAAGAGCTTGGCCGCGGTGAATGCGCCCGCGATGAACAGCACAAAGCCGATCAGCAGCCACGAGGTCCGCGACGTGGCGAGGTACAGCATCGCCACGAACAGCCCCATGAACAGCGAGGACGTGCCGATGTCGCTCTCGAAGACCAGCAGCAGCAGGGCGACGGCCCAGATCACCAGGATCGGGCCCAGGTCCCGGCCACGCGGCAGATCGATGCCGAGCACCCGCCGTCCGGTCAGCTTGAGCGCGTCCCGCTTGTTGACCAGGTATCCGGCGAAGAAGACGGCCAGCAGAATCTTGCCGAACTCTTCGGGCTGGACGGTGAACCCGGCGAACGAGATCTGGATCTTCGCGCCATTGACCTCGCTGATGCTGTCCGGCAAGATGGCCGGCAGCCCGATCAGCACCATGCCCGCGATGCCGAACGTGTAGATGTATCGCTGCAGGACCCGGGCTTCCTTGATGATGAACAGGACGGCTATGAACGCGCCCACCCCGACGATCGTCCAGATCATCTGGACGAAGGTGGCCGAGGTAGTCAGCGTGCTGATCGTGAAGCCGGGGTTGCCGTTGCGACCGGATTCCTGTAGCCGGTACAGCATGACGAGGCCGAGCCCGTTGAGCAGCGCCGCCAGCGGCAGCAGCAGCGGGTCGGCGTAGGGCGTCAGCCACCGGATCGCGACATGGGCCGCCAGCATGGAGATCGCGTAGAAGAACAGGTAGCTGAAGATGCCCGCCGGCACGCTGCCCTTGAAGCTGAAACCGACGTTGAGGAACGCGAAGATCACCAGGCCGAACGCGAACAGCAACATGAGCAGCTCGGTCCGTCTGCGCTGGCCGGCGACCTCGTCGTCGGTTGTCGCGGCCGGCCCTGGCACCGCGGATGACTCGGCGGTGATGCTGCTCACACGCTCCTCCTCGTCACTTAGTCGAAGACGGCTTCGGGGACGAACTGGACTTCGTGCTGGCCGATGGCGAAGCGGATGCGCTCGCCGACGGTGCGGCAGATGACTGACTGCTGGGAAGGTCAGCCGCGGCGATGCCGAAGGCGGTGGAAGCCGCGCACTCCGAGCCAGGCGTTGGCGGCTGTGTGCCCGGGTTAACGGGGAGGGGCCTCTTCGTCTTCGTGTGCGCCTTGTTGTAGGCGACGACGGTCGTGTACGCGTTCTCCTGCGTCTGCCAGGTCTCCAGTGCCTGCCATTCGGCTTGGCAGTCCTGCACGGACGCGCGGATGCTTGTCACGGTCTGCTGGGCCTGAGCCAGGTTGTCCGCGGAGATAGTGGACGATATTTGCGTCATGTCGGCACCGGAGACCTGAGTCAGCTCGATGCCGCTGTGGGCGTACACACTGGACAAGCTGATCCCGGCGATGCTGTCGTTGACGCCACGGAAGATCGTCACCTGCCCGGCATCGGCGCCCACGTAGTACTGGCTCTGGATGTATCGCCAGCCGAAGATCCCGCCGCCGATGAGTACCAAGACGAAGATCACCAGGACCGAGGTCACGATCGGCAACCGCCTCCGGCGATGCGGTTCCCCGTCGCCGAAGTCGTCATCGTCGTCGTCATCCCGCCCGCGCCGCCGGTGCCCGCCGCCGCCCCGCGGCCCCGTTCCGTTCCCCTCGGGTCCGCTGCCGTTGGCATGCCAGGACCCAGGCTCGTCGGGCGCCACCGGCTGGGGCTTGGTGGTGGTGAGCTGGGCCCGGCCCGCGGGGGAGTTCTGCCGGGCGATCTCGCGGAGCTCCTGGGGCGTGCCGGTGGCCGCCGCGCCCGCGGTGACCGACTGGGTGGTCGGCGGCACGGGGGAGACCATCGGATCGATCGCGTCGGCCACGATGCAGGTGATGTTGTCCGGGCCACCGCCGCGGATCGCCAGGTCAACGAGTTGCATGGTGACCTGATCGGGATCGGCGAACATGCCGAGCGCGTGCTGGATGGTCTCCTCGGTCACCACACCGGACAGCCCGTCAGAACACAGCAGGTACCGGTCGCCGGCCAGCGCCTCCAGCGTGGAAAGGTCTGGTTCCGCGATCGTCCGGCCGTCCAGCGCCCGCAGCAGCAGGGACCGCTGGGGGTGGGTGGCCACGTCGTCCTCGGTGATCCGGCCCTCATCGACCAGCGACTGGACCAGCGTGTGGTCGTGAGTGATCTGGTAAAGCCGGCCGTCGCGCAGCAAGTAGGCGCGCGAGTCACCAATGTGACAAATGGCCGCGTGAGCGCCTGACCACAGCATGGCAGTGAGCGTGGTGCCCATGCCCTCGGTCGACGGGTCGGAGTAGATCATCTCCTGCAGCCGCATGTTGGCATTAACCACGGCGTCAGCCAGGGCCTGCACCAGGTCAGCCTGCGAGTAATCGGTGTCGAGCCGGGACATCGTAGCGATAGCGGCAGAGCTCGCGACCTCACCGGCGGCATGGCCACCCATGCCGTCGGCGACCGCGAGCAGGTGCGGCCCAGCGTATGCCGAGTCTTCGTTCCCCTCCCGGAGGAGGCCGACGTCGGAACGTACCGCGTAGCGGAGTGCTAGTGTCATCTGCGCAGTTCCAGAACGGTCTTGCCTATCCGCACCGGAACTCCCACGGGCACCGGCATAGGCCGGGTCACCTTCTGCCGGTCCAGGTAGGTACCGTTGGTCGAACCGAGGTCCTCAACGATCCACTGACCGTCCTGTGGAAATATCCGGGCATGTCGGCTTGAAGCGTAGTCGTCGTTGATGACGAGCGTGGCGTCATTGGCTCGTCCCAGCAGTATTTGCTGCTCGGCGAGGGTGATGCTCGCCCCCTTTAGCGGACCTTCCGTAACCACAAGGAAACGGGGAGTGCCGCGGCCAGGCTTCGCGGGTCGCCCGGGCTTGGGCTGGCGCTGCTGCGGAGCCCGCTGTGGCCTGGAGGCCTTGGGTTGGCGTGCGCGCTTGGTAGAGCCAAATAGGTCAGTGCGCACGACACCGATAGCCGCGATGACGAACAACCACAACACGGCCAGGAAGGCCACCCTGATGAGGGTGAGGGTGAGCGCGTTCATGTCCTCGGTGTTCTAGTAGCCGGCGTTTTGGTAACCGCCATCTTGCCGGAAGATCAAAGTGGTTCGTCCCAGTGTGACGTGTGTTCCGTCGGTGAGCACGAAGCGCCGCACCGGCTGACCGTTGACAAACGTACCGTTCGTTGAGCCAAGGTCGACCAAGACGACCTGTCCGTCCTCGACCCGCAACTCGGCATGGTGCCGGGAAACCCCCGCGTCGACCAGCCGAAGGTCACAGTCCGTGCCACGGCCGAGCAAAGTCACCGGGGTCACCAAGTCGTAAGTACGCTCGCCCTGCCCGGGGGGAGCCCCCGCCGTGGCTACCAGCAGCCTCGGATGGCCATTGAACTGGCCGGCCGGCGCCCTTGGCAGGTCGCTGGCGGGCTGGCGTACCTCGCCGCCCTCCACCGTCGAACCGCGGATCACGCCCGACCGGATACGGAACGTGCCGGTAGTCAGGTCGGGGACGCCCTCGAACCGCATCCGTACCGGGCCGACGAACGAGTAGCCCTGCTCCCTGGCGTAATCCCTGGCTAGGTTGGCCAGTTCTACGCCAAGAGACTCGGCGTAGACGTTCAGCCGATCGCGGTCGTTCTCCGCGACCTCGACAACAAAATCGTTAGGAACGAGTGTGCGGCCAGCGGCGACGATCGCCGCGCGGTCGTCCATCTCGCGCTGGATCGCGCTGGCGACCTCAACCGGCTGCAGCTCAGACTTGAAGGCACGGGCGAAGGCGCCCTCAACCATGCCCTCGAGTCGGCGCTCGAAGCGTTGCAGAACTCCCATAGATGCGCCTCCTTCCCCAACCCTGTAGTTCCCGATGGTATCCGGGGTCCGGGAGCACCCGAGGTCGTGCTAACCTATCTTCTCGCGCCCAGGGAATCTCCCTGGCTCACCCGGGCGGGTGGCGGAACGGCAGACGCGCACGGTTCAGGTCCGTGTGTCCGAAAGGATGTGAGGGTTCAAATCCCTCCTCGCCCACTGTACCGATGGCTGGCCAACGAAACCGTTGGTCAGCCATTTCGCTTTTCAGAGCGACTCGATCAGGTCGGCGGCCTGCCGCAGCCCGTCACGAGACCGGATATCCGCCCCGGCCTTGTCCAGCCGGTCGCGCAGCGAGGCATCGCCGAGCAGCCGGTCGATAGCTTCCGTGAGCTCAGAGTCAGCGAAGCCATAGGTGTCCAGCCGGATGCCGAAGCCGAGCTCGGCTATCCGCTGAGCATTGTCATACTGATCCCAGAACAGCGGGAGCAAGATCATCGGCTTGCCGAAGTGCAGCGCCTCGGTCGTCGTGTTGTTACCGCCATGAGTGATCACCAGGTCGACTTGCGGCAGGACGGATGTCTGCGGCACGAACTCGGCGCCCCACATGTTCGGCGCCAGATCGATGTCGGCATGCAGCGGTCCTTTGGACACGATGTACCGGTGCGGGGTGCCGGCCAGGATCCCGATTACCCGCCGCATCAGCTCCACGTCGGCTGAGCCCAGCGAACCGAGCGAGAAGTAGATCAGTGCCCCGCCACCGGGGATCTCGGGCACCACGAACGACTCTTCGGTCTCCCGGACCGAAGAGTCAAGCCGGTGCCAGCTCGGGCCTAGCGGCCGGGCAGCCGTGTAGTCGGCGATCTCGGGGTACACGTAGAAGTTCAGCGCGCCCTCGTGGATGAACTCCAGATCGGGGAGCGCCGGCGCCCCCTGCGCCACGACCCATTCATTGAACGAGTCCCACAGCGGCCGGTGCGTCCGGTCGTACTCGGCACGGAACGCCGCCCATTGCGCGGGATCGTCCGCCGGATATCCGGAAAAGACCGGCGCGATCCCCGGACCCTTTATCTCCAGCGGGTTGCAGGACACGATCCGGACGAACGGCACGCCCGCGGTCAGCAACGCGGGAAAGGAGAGCACGTTGTCCTCGACGATGATGTCCGGCCGCACCCGGTCGATGATCGCCTTCAGCTGCGGTTCGCAGTACTTGGCCCCAACGATCAGCTCCTCCCAGACCGGCTTCACCCAGGTGTCCAGCTGCTCTATCGTCGGCTTACGGAACTCGGGGGCGGTATCGGCGATGAAGTCCTTCCAGAACTGCCCCGCGTCCTGCTCCCCGTCCGACGGCGGCGCCAGATCAACCAGGTCCTCCTCGAAGCCAAGCGCCGTCAGCTTTCCCTTCCACGAAGCCTCGGCGGCGAACACCACCCGATGCCCGCGGCGGCGGAGCACGTCGCCGATCCCGACACAGTTATTTGTCGGCCCATAGGCGCTTTCTGGCATGAACAGGATCGTCCGAGCGGTCAACGTTCCTCCACATTTATGGGTTAACGTGGACAATGTTCGCATATATCTCGATAGCACCGTGAGGTCTTCCTCGTTGGTCGCGGCCCTGCTGCCAGACCTCGGATCGCTGCCAGAACGCCCCGTCACCGTCGACCAGACCCACGAGTCTGTCGTAGTGGGCGAGCGTTTCGTGGTCAAGTGGCTGCGCGAGCCGGTGCCGGACCACCCGGCGCCCGTGATCCTCGCGCACCTTACCCAGGTCGGCTTCGCCGGTACCGCCGCGCTGGCCGGGGTGCTGTCGGACGCGGCGGGCTTGCGCGCCCTGGTGACGGAGTACCTGCCCGGGGCACGCGACGGCTGGGAATGGTGCGTCGAAGACCTGCTGGCCGGGGACCTGGCGTTCCCCGCGAGGCTCGGCGCGCTCGCCGCCGCCCTGCACGCCGCGCTCGCCACCCCATCCGCCGTGCTCCCAGAACCCATCGCGCAAGCGGGCCGCACGTGGTCCTCGGGCGCGCTCGAGCTGCTCTCCGTCGTGTTGTCAGAAACAGGCGGCCATAACGGCGCATGGCTAGCCTCCAGAGAGCCCGAACTCCGCGCCGCGCTCGAACTACCCGCCGGGCTGACCGGCACCCCGCTGATCCGGGTACACGGCGACCTGCACGTCGGCCAGATCCTGCGCTGGGACGGGGGCCTCGCGGTGATCGACTTCGACGGGAACCCGGCCGTCCGCGCCGAGCCCCTGCAGCCCGCCGCCCGCGACGTAGCGCAACTCCTGATGAGCCTGGAGCACGTAGCCGCCATCGCCACCCGGCAGCGGCTAGGCGTGGAACCTGCGCCTGACCTAGTCGTGGACATCGGCCCCGGCCTACCTGCCGCCCGCGCGCTGTGTCTGGACGCCTACCGGGCGACGCTAGCCGACCGCGACCTGCGGCATCTTCTCGACGAGCGCCTGCTACCCGCCTTCGAGATCGAGCAGGAGCTGCGGGAGCTTCACTACGCCAACCGCTTCCTCCCACGCTGGCGATACGCCCCCATCGCGGCCCTGCGCCGCCGGTTCCCAGCCTGACCCTGGGGCGTAGCCGCCTGGGGGGCTAGCGAGCCGCCGGTTCCCAGCCTGACCCGGCAGGCAAAGCCGACCGCACGTGTGGCATGCCAGCTTGGCACCCAGACACCGGCGTTATGGTCATGTCTCAAGCACTTCTCCCGGGTTCATGCCCATCGGCCACCCGAAATATCGGGTTATGTCGGGTCGCGTAGGTGCTCTAACCCGGGAGAAGTGATCCGGGAGACTAGCGTTCTCGGTGTGGACGTCGAGGAGTGGCTGCGCGGGCGGCGGTACCTGAAGGAACACCGGTATGGGCTGGGGGTGGCCGCCGCGGCGGAATATCCCGCGGATCGGCGGGTGGCGGGGACGCCGCTGCTGGCGGCGCCGCGCTGGCGGCCGGTGACGCCCATCCCGCTGGCCGAGGTCGCGTGCGCGTTTCACCCGGGTGGCGTGACTCGGTCGCTGCCCCCGGGACCGGTGCCTGATGGGTACAGCACATACGCTGCGGCGGTGGCGGCGCTGGACGCGCCGGCCGTGTTCGAGGACCGGCCTACCTTCCGGCTGCTGGATGCCGATCTGGTCGGCAAGAAGCTGACGTTCGGCACCGGCAGCTACTTCGATGGGCTGAATACTGGCGAGGCGGCGGCCCATGAGTTCGGCGCGGGCGACTCGGGGGTGCTTCGCCAAGCCGTCGGCGATCCGACCGACCTGTCCCGCCGCCCGGCCAACCTGGCGATCAGCACGCTGACGTTGCGAAACGACGGGGGTGACCTCACCTTCCCGCTGCACTGGCGCGACCCGGCGAAGGTCGGCCATGCCGGCGGACTGCACATGGTGGTTCCGGTCGGCATCTTCCAACCGGGGACGCCAGACGAACGTCCCGATCTATGGCGAGCCATGCTCCGCGAGTTCGCTGAGGAACTCGGTGGCTACCCCGAACATTACGAACGCCCGGTTGACCCGGTGTTCGCGGACGCGATGAGCGGTGCACGGGCCTGGGTGCTGGGGCTCGGGACCGACCCGCTCACCTACGCCACCGACCTGCTCACCGCGGTCGTCATCGAGGCGGATGTCTACGACGAATTGTTCGGCGCCGCCGCCGGCAATGACGAGGGCATGATCACGCAGTTCCACAGCTTCGGCCATGTCCCGGAGGCCATGCAGGCGGCGGGAGCCGCGCTGCTAGCTCTCGCCGCGGCACACGCGGGACTACTGGCTACCCATTGAGAGTTCGGGCGATGCGGCGTTGCTCAGATTCATAGGCCGCTGCCATGCGATCGATGTCTTGCCGGGGAAGGCCGAACCAGGCTGCTTCTTGCCGCCACCCAGCGGTTGCATGTTCGACCGAACGAACGATGGATCGCGCGTCGGTAGCGGTAAGCCTGAAGTACTCGGCGACGGAGAGCTCTTGCTGGACGCTGAGAAGCGGCGCGGCATGCGGGATCCAATTACGTTCGGGAAACCACCGCGCAGGCCAGCGGTGTTTTTGCCGCGGATCAGGGGACGACGATTACCGGGCAGCGGGCGTGGCGGGCGAGCCAGCCGGGAACCGAGCCGGCGATCTGGTGCCAGAATCTAGTGGGCGCACCGACGACCAGGGCGTCGGCCGACAGGCTGCTCGCGACGTTGGCCAGCTCGCGGGCCGGGCTGCCGCGTCGGGTGCGGATGTGCACGTCGAGGCCGTCCCGGTCGGCCACCTGGTCAAGTTCCGACAGCAGCCAGCGCTCCAGCGCATCGTTATCCCTAGGCAGACCGACCACCTGGCCGGTCAGCGGCTCGCAGTAGACACCAGAGTTGGCCACGTACACCACCAGCAGTGAGCGACCGAGCCGCCGGGCCAGCCCAGCCGCGTAGGCGAGGGCGTGCTTGGCTGAGGCCGAACCGTCATAGCCCACGATCACCGGATGCTCAAGCGGCCACTCCGCCTCGATGGCAGGCTCAAGGACCGGCTCTTCCCGCCGCGTCGGCTCATGCCGTGCTGGCCCGTGCTGGGCTTGCTCGCGCTGGGGCGCCGGTCGATCCCGGGGATCGAGGGGACCGCGTTCTGGTTCAGCCTGTTCCATTGATCCGCACCCTTGCGGAACGCCGTGTATTTCAGCATTTATTACCCGCTGACACGGCACCGAAGCGTCGTGCCTGCAAGCATCAGCACTATAGACGCGATAGTTGCGTCACGGAAGCACCTCGGCGCAGCCTGGTAAAGCGGCGGGGCCGGGGTGACCTTGGTCACACAGCCCGCGACCGGGTCGGCGGATTAAGGGCCGCGCGGACCACGGTCCGCGTCGTTATGCGGACAACCGCTGACCACGGGCGGTTTCAATGGCACGATGGTGCTGTGGTGCCAGGACATGCCGAGGTGGCGAACGCGGTGCTCGAGAGCGCCGCCGACGCGATCGTAGCGTTTGGTGCCGACCGGAACGTGGTGCTGTGGAATCCCGCCGCCGAGCGGATGTTCGGCTGGGTGGCGAGCGAGGTGCTCGGTACCGACCCGCCGATCATCCCGGAGGAACTGAAGGCGGAGCATAACGCCGTGCTTGAGCGCGTCCGCGGCGGCGGGCAGATCTCGTTCGCGACGCGGCGGATCCGCAAGGACGGCTCACTGCTTGACCTGCGCATCGACACCAGCCCGCTGACCGGCGCCGACGGCGAGGTCACCGGCTGGGTGAGCGTCTGCCACCAGACCGGTGAGGACGACGTCGCGCGGCACTATATGGCGGAACGGGCCCGGGTGGTCCGCAGGCTCGGCGACGTCGTCGCGGACATGAACGGTCAGCGGGACCTGGAATCCGTGCTTGACCGGATCGCGGGCAGTCTGCGCGAGCTCACCGGGGCGGACGCCGGCGGTTTCGTGCTTATCGAGGACGACTCACTGCGGCTGGTCAGCACGGCCGGACTGCCCGCGCGGCTGCGTGGCCGGGTCGCCGCGCTCGGCACTAGCCTGGTCGGCGAACTGCTCCGGTCGGGCAAGACGGTCATGATGGCCACCGGGGAAAGCGGCGGGTTCGACGACCTGATCTGGTCCGCGTTGCCGGGACTGCACACCATCGCGCTGTCACTGTCGCATGTGGGTGACAAGCCCTACGGCGCGCTGTACGCGCTGTACAGCCGGCGGTCGCTGTCGCACGTCGAGCTCGAGCTGCTTGAGCTGCTCGCCGGGCACGCGGGGGTCGCGCTGACCAACGCGATGGCATTCGAGGAAGTCGTCAGGCAGCGTGCCCATGAGCGGGCGATCATCGACGGCAGCGCTGACGGCATCGCGGTGCTGAACGCGTCCGGCCGGGTGCAGCAGTGGAACCCGGCGGCGCACCGGATCACCGGCCTGGGGGCCCAGGACGTGATCGGCAAGGAGCCGCCGTTCCCGCTGCCGTCGCCGGGCGAGCGCGGGACGCACAAGCTGGAAAGCGGCCGGTGGCTGGACGTGCTGTGCACGTCGCTGGAGTCGAGCCAAGAGCTGGTTGTCGACTTCCGTGACGTGACCGCCGCCAAGGAACTGGAGGAGGCCAAGGACCTGTTCCTGGCCACCACTAGCCACGAGCTGCGTACGCCGATCACGGTGGTGCAGGGCTTCGCGTCCACGCTGTCCTCCCGCTGGGATCAGCTGCAGGACTCCGACCGGCGGCTGGCGGTCCGCACCATCGCTGAGCGGGCGGGCTCGCTCGGACGGCTGGTGGAGCAGCTGCTGCTGGGCGCGCGAGCCGGCGCTGATCAGCTCCCGGTGCACAACGAGCCATTCGATCTCACCGGCCTGCTCCGTGCGGCGGTGGTGTCGTTCAAGCCGCTGTCGGACAAGCACGAGGTGGTCGCGGAGATCCCGGAGGAGCTGCCGACCGCGTTCGGCGACTCGATGGCGACCGACATCATCGTCGGGCAGTTGCTGGAGAACGCGTTCAAGTACTCGCCGTCCGGCGGCGCGGTGGTGGTGCGCGCCCGGCCAGCGGGCGCGTGGATCGAGGTCACGGTCGAGGACGAGGGCATCGGGATCGCGCCCGCGGACACCGAGCGGGTCTTCGAGCGGTTCGTCCAGGGCGAGACGGGCGACCGGCGACGGTTCGGCGGGGTGGGGATCGGGCTCTACATCGTGCGACGGCTCGCCGTGGCGCAGGACGCCTCGGTGGAGGCCAGGCCACGCCCGGGGGGCGGGACCATCATGCGGCTCTGTCTGCGTCGCGCCCCTGGCGGGGAAAGTCCCGGCCAAGAAAATGGGACAGTTTCTATCTGATCACGACATGTCGGCTTTGCGGGGAAAGCTGATATAACCCTGGATGTAGGTTCGGCATGCGTTTCGCATGTTTTCTGATTCCCGCCGGCGCCCCCGCTGCTCCCGCTCACCCGGGGGCGGTGCCATGAGCAATGGAGCTAACCTCCCACATGTCTCCCCATCCTTTGTGGTCCCGTGCCGGATTTGCGGCCGGGGCCAGTCTTGTTGCTTTGTGTACCAGCCTTATCACCAGTGGTGCCGCGAGCGCGTCGACGACGACAACCACGCCGGCCGCGTCTACCGTGGCTAAGACCGCTCTTAAGGGAGTCTGCGCCGCTCCGACCACGATCAACCAGGAGCAGTGCCAGGTTTTCCTGCAGAGCCGGGCCAAGAAGGCGAGCGGTCTCAGCGCCGCCGACACGTCTCCGGTGGCGGGTGCTTACTCGTCAGCGGACCTGCAATCCGCCTACGACCTGGCCAGCGACGCGGCCGCGGACGGCGCGGGCACGACGGTTTCGATCGTGGACGCTTACCGCGACCCGAACGTCGTGTCTGACCTAGCCGCGTACCGATCCCAGGCCGACAACGACCTCCCGGCCTGCAGCACGACGACCGGTGACGGCTGCGTCACGGCTTACAACGAGACCGGTGGCAGCGCGTCCAGCGTGCCCGTCGACCCGACCGGCGGCTGGGAGGTTGAGGAATCGCTCGACGTCGACATGGTGTCGGCGGTCTGCCCGCTGTGCAAGATCCACCTGTATGAGGCCAACTCCACGTCGTTGACGGACCTCGGCACCGCGGAGAACACCGCCGCGAAGGCCAGCAAGTTCGTGTCCAACAGCTGGGGCGGCGAGGACTATCCGGGTGAGTCGGCCTACGACACTCTCTACTTCAACCACCCTGGCGTGGTGACCGCGTTCGCCTCCGGCGACTACGGTTACGGCGCGGGATACCCCGCCTCGTCGCAACTTGTCACCTCCGTCGGCGGCACTGACCTGACCGGCTCCGCCGGGGACTGGTCCCAGACGGTCTGGAACAATGATGACGGCGCGACCGAGTCCGGCTGCTCCTCCGGAGAGCCGAAGCCGGCCTGGCAGACCGATTCCGAGTGCGCGAACCGCACCGAGAACGACGTGTCCGCGGTGGCTGACGGTCCCGACGGCATCTCGATCTACGACTCGTACGACTCCTCGACCACGTGCGGTGGCTGGTGCGCGGTCGGCGGAACGAGCGCGGCCACCCCGATCATCACCTCGGTCTACGCGCTGGCAGGCACCCCGACGGCGGACACCTACCCGTCGTCGTACCTGTACCAGAACGAGGGTGCCGGGCTGACCAGGATCACCAGTGGCAACGATTCGGTCACCGCGGACGGCTCGACCTACACCTGCGAGTCGGACCGCCAGTACCTGTGCGACGCGGCGGACTCGCTGCCGGACGGCTACAACGGCCCGACCGGCTGGGG
Organism: Streptosporangiaceae bacterium; assembly: GCA_050012355.1. Taxonomy (GTDB): domain Bacteria; phylum Actinomycetota; class Actinomycetes; order Streptosporangiales; family Streptosporangiaceae; genus JBEKHI01. The sequence continues at coordinate 49,190 of JBEKHI010000001.1, forward strand.
CACGCCGGACGGCGCGGACCTCAGCGCGTTCACGAACACCTCGACAGACGTGGTCTCGGCCATCAACCCGGGCACCTACGACCTGCAGGCTGGGGTCAGCTACGCGCTCCCCGCGATCAAGGCGTACGACTCTGACGGTAACGCGGTCACCTACTCAGCGACCGGGCTCCCGAGCGGACTGACGATCAACTCGAGCACCGGGGCCATTTCCGGGAAGCTGTCGTCGACCCCGGCCACCAGCGCGGTCACAGTGACCGTCAGCGATGGCAGTGCCGCGTCGAACATCTCCTTCGACATCGTGAGCATCGCCTCGCTGGATACCGACTACCACGCCGTCGCCGGGGCCGTGCACCTTGACCTGGACGGCAAGTGCATGGACGACACCAACAACAGCTCCGCGAACCTGAACAAGGTCCAGATCTACACCTGCAACGGTGAGGCCAGCCAGAACTGGACCTACGAGCCGGACACCGAGCCGGGCGCCGCCGGGGTCGTGGAGCACAACGGCAAGTGCCTGGACGTGCATCGCGGTGGGACGACCAACGGAACGCTGCTGGACTTGTACAGCTGCAACGGAAGCGGCAGCCAGCAGTGGTACCTCACCGGTGACGGGGGCGAGCTCTACAACCCGCAGTCCGGCAAGTGCGCCGAGGATCCGTACAGCAGCACGGTCAATGGCCGTCAGCTCGATATCTGGACCTGCAACGGCGGAGACAACCAGGCCTGGACGGTGCCGGCCAGCCCGGTACAGTCCGGGGTCACCGGCAAGTGCCTGGACGACAAGGGTGCCAGCAGCGCCAATGGAAACGTGATCGATTCCTACGCCTGCAACGGCCAGGCCTCGCAGAAGTGGACGCTGGGGCTCGACGAGACCCTGGAGGTCGAGGGCAAGTGCCTGGACGCCACCGGCCTCGGAACCACCGACGGCACCCTGGCGCAGCTCTGGAGCTGCAACGACGGCGTCAACCAGCTCTGGTACCTCACGGGCACCGGCGAGATCGAGAACCTGAATTCCGAGAAGTGCCTCGCCAATCCGGGTAACTCGACCACCAACGACACCCGCCTGGAGCTGGAGGACTGCACCGGCCAGGCCGGGGAAATCTGGGCTCAGTCATAGGCAATTTACGCAAAACGGGCGGGCGGGACTCTTCTGGGTCCCGCCCGCCGCCATGAACGGGTAACGTATGCGCGTGCCAGAACCAACCGTTGTTGTCGATAACCTGCACGTGGTTTACCGCGTGTACGGCGCTGGCGGGGACAAGGGGACGGCCGCCACGGCTCTCATGCGTGTGGTGCGCCGCCAGAAGCGCCAGTCCATCCGTGAAGTTCACGCGATCCGCGGCGTCTCCTTCGTGGTCAACCACGGCGACGTGATCGGCATCATTGGCCGCAATGGGTCGGGTAAGTCCACCCTGCTACGGGCCATTGCCGGACTACTGCCCGCGGAGCAGGGCGCTGTTTATACGACGGGTGAAGCCGCGCTGCTCGGCGTGAACGCCGCACTCCTCGATGACCTCACCGGCGAGCGGAACGTGGTCCTTGGCTGCCTCGCCATGGGCATGCCTCCCCAGGAGGTCAAGGCCCGGTACCAGAGCATCGTGGACTTCTCTGGGGTCGGTCAGTTCGTCAACCTGCCGATGCGGGCCTACTCCACTGGTATGGCGCAGCGGCTGCGCTTCGCGATCGCGGCGGCCAAGAGCCACGAGATCCTGATGATCGACGAGGCCCTGGCGACCGGGGACGCGTCGTTCCGCACAAAAAGCCACAGCCGGATCAAGGAACTGCGTGAGCAAGCGGGCACGGTGTTCCTCGTCGCGCACAACCTCGGTGAGATCGAGCAGAGCTGCACCCGGGTGATCTGGATGGAGAAGGGGCTGATCCTGCGGGACAGCACCGACGTGCCGGGCGTCATTGACGAGTACCTCGAAGCCACCGGCGGGGAGCCCCGGCAGCGAGAGCAAGCCCGGCTCTAAAGCAGGCCCGTCTCTGGAGGGCTGCGACCAAGATCACGTGCAGAAACACGTGCAAATGCCTCCGCATGCGGTTTCACCCGGCGCATACGGGGCATGTCCGCTGTTGCCGGTTCGTTAAACAGGCCCCGGAACCCCGGGGCGCGGACATACAGGGGCGCGATGGCCGGGGTGGCAGGAGGTGTCTAGGTCGAGGGTGGTTCTCCTCCCATACACCGCCGCTAGCGTCGGCGCGGCCCGTCGGCGCGTTGTTACGGACCTCATATCTTCGGGGATCTTCGAGTCGGTGGCGGCCGATGCCGCGATCGTGATCAGTGAGCTGATGAGCAACGCGCTTCGGCACGCGAACCCGTTGCCAGGCGCCGTGATCCGGGTGGGCTGGCTGCTCGCCTCCGACCACGTGGAGCTTGAGGTGAGCGACGGCGGCGGCCCCACTGTCCCGGTCGCCGGGGCCGATCCTGGGCAGTCTGCCACTAGCGGCCGAGGACTTGGCATCGTCGAGAAGCTATCCCGTCGCTGGGGAGTCCGGCAGAACGACGGGGAAATGACCGTATGGGCAGAAGTGCCGGTTCCTGTCTCCCGGCACGACCAGCAGCTAACCCACGCCGCCAGCGATGCGTAATAATGCCCTGAACTGGTGATACTCCGTTAGGGACCCACTACGGGTAGCCATCGGGGCAAGTCACGCCGGGGGAAAGCAATGGTGCGGTGCCGGGGGGTTGACAGCGAAGTCGGGAGGCTACGCACCGTTCTGGTGCACCGGCCGGGCGCGGAGCTGCGGAGGGTCACGCCGCGGATGGCTGACCGGCTGATGTTCGGCACCCTGCCATGGGCCGAACGCGCTCAGCAAGAGCACGATGCCTTCGCCACTGTCCTGCGCGAGCACGGGGTCGAGGTGCTCTACCTCACCGAGCTGCTGCAAGACGTCCTAGAGTACGCGCCCGCCAGGGAGCAGATCATCGCGGCGGTGCTGGGGGATCCCAAGCTCGGCGGGGAGTTGCGCGGCCAGCTCGCCAGGCACATCGCCTTTCTCGCACCCGAGGCGTTCGCCGAGCTGCTCGTCACCGGGCTGTCACCGGCAGAGTTCACCGCGGGCAGCGGGCCGGTCTTCGGCCTGCTCGATCCGCACGAGTACATCATCGATCCGTTGCCCAACCTGGTTTTCGCCAGGGACTGGAGCGTCTGGATCGGCGACAGCGTCGCCGTCACCGCCCCTGACCACCGCCGTAACGAGGCCGAGCTGGCGGCGGCCGTCTTCGCGCACCACCCGCTATTTGCCGGGACGAAGCGGCTGTATGACCCTGGTGACGAGCAGCTCTCTGGCGGCGATGTCCTGCTGCTCGCCCCAGGGGTGGTGGCCATCGGCGTCGGCGCGCACACCTCGCCGGCCGGGATGGAGCGGCTGGCTCGCAAGGTGATCGACGCGGGCTTCGCGCACACGGTGCTAGCGGTCCCGCATCCGGGCGCCGGGCATTTCGGCCGCGCGCACCCGTCGGCTGACCACTGCCTGGACACCATGTGCACCGTGGCTGGGCCCGGCACCTTGGTGATGCCGCCGGCGCTGGCCTACTCGCTGATGGCCAGGGCGATCAGCCCGCGCGGCGAGGGGCTGCGGATCTCGCACCCGAAGCCGTTCCTTGAGGCGGCGGCGCAGGCGATGGGCGTGCCGCGGCTGAACGTGATCGAGACCGGGCTGTCCCCGTCACCGGGCGGGCGGCCGCAGTGGGATGACGCGTGCAACCTGCTGGTGATCGAGCCCGGCACCGTGTTGTCGTATGAGCGGAACACGCTGACCAACGCCCGGTTGAAGGCGGCGGGCGTCACGGTGGTCGAGGTACCCGGCAGCGAGCTTGCCGGGCTGCGCGGCGGACCTCGGGCATTGTGCTGCCCGGTGACCAGGGACCCCGCGGTCACACCGGATGACAGCTCCAACTACTTGAACGATTTGTACAAGTATGAGGGTGTTTTGGTGTAACCCATGAGTAAAAAGTCTGGCGCACAGTGTTGCTACCTGGCTTCTTGGCGGCATTGACGGTAAGGTTCCGACCGTGGAGCTCAATGTCTCGAGTCGGTCTCATGACGATCACGCAGTTGTGATCGCATCGGGAGAAATCGACCTATATACCGCTCCCCGGTTGCACAGCGAGCTAGCCGCGGTCATCGCCGACCGGGCGCCGTCCCGGGTTGTCGTCGACATGTCGGGCGTGGAGTTTTGCGACTCCACCGGCATGAACGTGCTGTTGTCCTGTCTGCGGCAGGCTCGCGAGCTCGGTGGGGAGCTGGAACTCGCCGCCCCGCGGCCAGCCGTGCGGAAAATACTCCAGGTCACCGGGCTTGACTCGGTGTTCACTATCGTCACTGACGCTGCCGCTGTCCCCGGCAACTAGTGCTCACGGTCGTCATCCCGGCCTTCGACGAGGAGAGCCGGGTCGGCGACACGGTCCGTGCCGCCGTTACGCTGCCTGACGTGACGCGGGTGGTCGTGGTGGACGACGGTTCGCGTGACGCCACCGCCGCCGCGGCATCAGACGCGGGCGCGACCGTCTGGCGTCATCCGCGCAACCAGGGCAAGGCCGCCGCGATGGAGACCGGCGCGCGTGCCGCCGGATCAGGGACGCTGCTTTTCCTTGATGCCGACCTCGGTGCGACCGCCGCGAACGCGGAGCCGCTGATCGCGCCGGTTGTGGCCGGCGAGGCGGACATGACGATAGCGGCGTTCCGTTCCATCGTGAAGCTCGGCGGCCACGGGATCGTGGTCGCCGCCGCGCGCTGGGGTATCCACCGGGCAACCGGGTGGACGCCGACCCAGCCGCTTAATGGCCAGCGCTGCTTGACCTGGGACGCGTTTACGGCGGCCCGCCCGCTGGCTCGCGGGTTCGGCGTCGAGACCGGGATGACGATCGATCTGCTGCGCCGCGGCCTGCGCGTGCGGGAGGTCGAGGTGGATATGTCGCACCGGGCCACTGGCGGGGATCTCAGTTCGCAACTGCACCGGGCTCGCCAGTTGCTCGATGTGACTCGCGCGCTGGCCACCCGTGTGTTGACCTGAAGTAACCGGTATATTGCGTCAGGTGACTTCTCATGCGTTGGCTGTAGTAGGGGTAATAGGCGGAATCGGCGGGATTTGCTTCGGGATCGTCGCCTATATTCAGTCGGTGCGTGCGGTCCGCGAATGCAGTTCGCTGGTGCAGGGCAGTGTCGGCTCGCACGGCACGGTGGACCCTAGGGCACTGCGTGACGTGGCCGTGGTGCGCTACGACGCGCTGAACGAGATGTCCGGCCAGTTGTCGTTCTCAATGGCGCTGCTGAACGCGCTGGGCGACGGGATCGTGCTCAGCTCCATCAACGGACGCCGCGAGACGAGGACCTACGCCAAGGTGGTGCTGGCGGGGAAGGGCGCCCACGACCTATCGCCCGAGGAGGAACAGGCGATCAAGGCGGCGCGCCTCGGACAAGCCCTGCCGAACCGGGAGAAGCCCTCGATGGTGACCGCGCGGCTGGCGGCGGCCAGGGACGTGGTGCCCATGCCGCAACCGAACGCTGATTAACACTGGCATCATGGACCCATGCGCTACGCGTACCTGGGTCCGGAGGGAACGTTCACCGAGGCGGCACTGAAGTCGATGCCGCCGGGATCAGAGCCGGCCGAGGCCGTCCCGTGCCCGACAGTCCAGGGGGCGCTCGCCGCCGTCCGTGAGGGTTCCGCGCAGCGGGCGGTCGTGCCGTTGGAGAGCTCGGTGGAGGGCATCGTTACCGCGACGGTGGACGATCTCGCGGCCGCTGCCGACCTGATAATCATCTCCGAGCTTCAGCTGCCGATCGCGTTCGCGCTGCTGACCTCGGGTGCGGCCGCACTATCGGATATCAAGACGGTGGGCGGGCACCCGCAGGCACTCGCGCAGTGCCGTCACTGGCTGCACGACCGTCTTCCGCACGCCGAGCAGATTCCAGCCGCTTCCAACGCGGAGGCGGCCCGCCAGGTCGCCGAGGGCACCCTGGACGCCGCGCTAGCGGGCTCGTTCGCCGCTGAGAGATACGGGCTGACCATCACCGAGGACGACGTACAGGACTCGTCGGCGGCGGTAACCAGGTTCGTGGTGGTTGGTCCGGCCGGAGAGCCGCTCCCCGCGCCGACCTCGGTGGACCGGACCTCGCTGGCAGTCTTTCTCACCGAGGATCATGCGGGAGCGCTGACAGAGATCCTCACCGAGTTCGCCGTCCGGGGGATCAACCTGACCACGATCCAGTCCCGGCCCACCGGCGAGGGGCTCGGCCGGTACTACTTCTTCATCGACTGCGAGGGCCACCTGGACGACGCCCGGGTCGGCGAGGCGCTGATGGGGCTGCGCCGGGTATGCGGCGACGTCAGGTTCCTCGGCAGCTACCCGCGCTGTGATGGCGGCGCCACCCACGTCCGGCCAGGCACCTCGGACCAGGAGTTCGCGGAAGCAGCCGCCTGGCTAGGCCGCCTCCGCTTCGGCCGCTCGTTACCCGCCGGTGCTGGCTTCCTGGGACTGTGGTCCCCAGGAAGCCAGGAAAACCATTACAGGTAGGGCCCGGTGCTGTGCGACGGCGCCTGCAGCTGCTCGGGGTCGGCGGGAACCATCCCAGGCGGCAGCGCCCTGCGCATCTGCTCGAGCTGGGCACGCGCGGCCATCTGCTGCGCGAACAGGGTGGTCTGGATCCCGTGGAACAGCCCCTCGAGCCAACCGACGAGCTGAGCCTGTGCGATCCGTAGCTCGCCCTCGCTGGGCGGGGCGTCGTCGGCGAAGGGCAGCGAGAGCCGCTCAAGCTCCTCGACCAGTTCAGGCGCGAGACCGTCCTCAAGTTCCTTGATGGAGGACTCGTGGATCTCCCTGAGCCGGACACGGCTCTTCTCATCGAGCGGCGCGGCCCGGACCTCCTCAAGGAGCTGACGGATCATGCTGCCGATCCGCATCACCTTCGCGGGCTGCTCGACCATCTCGGTGACCGGCCGCTCCCGCCCACCTTCCCCGTTCTCGCCGCCGCTCAGGGCCAGGCCATCTGGCCCGACAACCAGGACCTGCGGTGGCCCTCCTTCGGCGTTCGTTTCGCTCATGCTCCCTAGTCTTCCACGCGTCCGGCACCGGTCAGCAACACGATCTTGCCGATATGAGTGCTCTCTTCCATGATCCGATGTGCCCGCGCCGCGTCCGGCATCGGTAGCTCCGTATCGAGGACCGGAGCGACCTGGCCGGACTCGATCAGCGGCCAGATTTCCGCCTGGACGCCCTGGACCACCAAGGCCTTCTCGGCCACTGGGCGGGCGCGCAGCGTAGTCGCGAACAACGCTCCGCGTTTTCGCTGCAAGGCGCCGAGGTTGATCTCGGCCGTCATGCCGCCTTGCATGCCGATGATCACCAAGCGGCCATTGAGCGCGAGTGCGTCGATGTTCCTCGCTAGGTACTTGGCGCCGATAATGTCCAGGATGACGTCGGCGCCGCGGGCGCCAACCTCGGCGACGAAGTCATGAGTGTGATAGTCGATCGCCACATCCGCGCCCAGCTCCAGGCAGCGCCGCAGCTTCTCCGGCGAGCCGACGGTGCAGATCACCCGCGCGCCGATCGCCTTGCCGAGCTGGATCGCGGTTGTCCCGATTCCGCTGGACCCGCCGTGCACGAGCAGCGTCTCGCCCGGCTGGAGCTTCGCGATCTGGATGACATTGTTGTAGACCGTGCAGAAGGTCTCCGGTATGGCACCCGCCATGGTGAACGAAACGTTCGCCGGCTTGCGGAGCACCTGGGCCGCGGGTACGACGACCTTCTCGGCGTAGCCGCCGCCGGCCAGCAGGGCGCAGACCGCATCGCCGAGGTGCCAGCCGGTGACTCCGGGGCCGACATCGGCGATCGTTCCGGAACATTCGAGCCCAAGATAGGGCGGCGCTCCGGGTGGAGGAGGATAGAATCCTTGGCGTTGCAGCAGGTCAGCCCGGTTCACGCCCGCAGCGGCGACGTTGATCACTACCTCGCCGTCGCCCGGTACAGGATCGGGGACTTCCTCCCAGCGGAGCACATCCGGATCTCCCGGCTCGGTTATCACGACCGCGCGCATGGGTCGCTCCTCTCGCGGGAACTGCATGTTGTAAAGGTCTGGTAGCAGTATGGCAAGCTGGGAAGACGAGGCCCTTGCACGCCCCCCATTTGGTGAGGAAGCCCGTGATACCGAACGAGCACGAAGCTCCCGATCAGGGACCCGCCGAGTCCTCGGCGCTTGAGACCCCGCTGTCCTTCGGGTCTGTCGAGCCCCCTGAGTCCGCTGAGGACGAGGATCTGGACCTGAATGCCGACGCTAACCCGTTCTCGTCGGTGAACCCGCCGGCGGCTCCGCGGCTGCGCCCGCGAGAGGCCACGCCAGAGCCGGAGGCCGAAGAACCGCCCGAGCATTCGTGGATCCCGGACTACCGGCAGCGGCGGTCCAGTCCCTTCGATCCGCGGACCGCGGTCCCGCTGCCGCCTCATGGCTGGTACGCACAGGTCCCGAGCATGGAGCCGCTACCGGACCCGAATGTGCTGCCGCAATCGGCCCCCGCGCTCGACCCGGCACTCGCGCCCCCGCTGCCGACGCCCGCGCCGCCGTCAGCCGCGGCGCCGTCATCCCCGCCGTCGTCAGCCGCGCCGCGGCCGGTCACGTCCGAGCCCGCGGTGTCCCCGCCGCCCGCGCCTCCGTCGGCTGAACCGCTGCCCGCTGCGCGCAACGGCGCATGGGCCGCCACCGCCCGCCCGCCGGCGACGGCGCCGCCGTTGCCGCAAGCCGCGCCCTCGCAGTCGCCGACCCCGCAAGCCGAGCTTCCTCCGGTGCAGCCCGCCCAGGCTCCGCCCACGCAGGCTCCGCTGGTTGCGGCCCCGACGATGCCGGCCCCGTCCGCGGCCTCCCGCGGGTACGCCCAGCAGGGTTATCCGAGCGAGCTTCATCCCCTTCGGGTGGATGAGCGGAGCGCGGGGGAGCCACCGGCCGTCGTTCGGGAAAATGCCGACAGTCTCACGACCGAGGCGTTGCTGCATGGCAAGCGGGTACCGCCTGGGTCCGGGTGGCGACGTACGGTCTACCAGGCGACGGGCGGGCTGGTCAGGGTCGGCGAGTCAGCGGCGAACCTACGGCGTCGTGACCTAGTCAACCGAGCGCGGACGCCGGTCGCCGGCGGTCACCATCGCGTCGCGGTGATGAGCCTGAAGGGTGGCGTGGGGAAGACCACGACCACCGCGGGACTCGGGGCGACGCTGGCGTCGCTGCGCGGCGACCGGGTGATCGCGGTGGACGCGAACCCGGACCGCGGCACGCTATCCGACAAGGTGCGCCTTGAGACCTCTGCCACCGTCCGCGATCTGCTGAACGAGCGGGACCAGGTATCGCGTTACGCCGATGTCCGCGCGTTCACGTCGCAGGCGTCGAGCCGCCTCGAGGTCCTGGCGTCCGACCGGGATCCCGGAGTGTCGGTGGCGTTCAGCGCCGAGGACTACCGGCAGGTGTGCCGGATGCTCGAGCACTACTACTCGATCTGCATCACCGACTGCGGGACCGGCCTGCTGCACTCGGCGATGTCCGGCGTCCTCCAGTTGGCCGATCACATCGTGCTGGTGAGCTCTGCCTCCGTGGACGGCGCGCGTAGCGCCAGTGCCACACTCGACTGGCTCGACGCTCACGACTACGGCGACCTGGTGCGCGACGCCGCGGTCGTGCTGTCGGCGATCAGGCCCCGTTCGAAGTCGACGGTCGACCTGGACCGGCTGGAGCAGCATTTCGCCGCCCGTTGCCGCGCCGTGGTCCGTATCCCCTACGACTCGCATCTGGAGGAAGGCGCCGAAGTAGAACTCGACCAGCTCTCGGCCGAAACAGCGGAGGCCTATCTCACCCTGGCCGCCGTCGTCGGCGACGGGTTCGCGGTCCCCAGGCGAGCCGCGATCCGCGCCCAGGGTCCGGCGTGACGAAGTCGCCAAGCCCGTTCGTCGGTAAGCTAGAGGTGTTGGAGGGCTCGCCTAGTGGCCTATGGCGGCAGTCTTGAAAACTGCTTGGGGTGGGGACACCCCTCGTGGGTTCGAATCCCACGCCCTCTGCTGATCCAACCACCCGCGTAGCGGCGCCCCCGGCGGGCCTCGACTTCACGTACGAAATTGCCCTTCGGAAAGGCTTTTCCTCGAGTTTCCAGGGGCCATTTCATACGTGAAGTGCCCGCGACGATAGCCGTTTCGGGCCAGTGCGGCCCTACCCGCATTCTTTGATGGGCAGCGCCGCACCGCCCAGAAGCGGCAAGTCGTCTCGGTCCGTGTCCGGGATGCGGCACCATGTAATGGTGCCGGATTCGCAGCCATTCACTCACCTGGGCGTGCCCAACGCCCAGCAGTACCGCGCGATCCTGACCACGTTCTCCCGCGCCAAGGAGCGGTTCATCGTCCACCTGCGGCCTGAGGACGTGGCCGCCGAGTTGCGTGTCAACGCCGACGAGCACCTGACCGAGTCGCTGGACCAACTCGTCGTTTGGGGGAACCTGCGGGCAGACGCGGACACCGGCCGGGTCACCACCGTCGAGGACTTCCACCGCAAGCGGAACCTCTACCAGCTCACCAACGAGGGTCAGGCGGCGGAGCAGGCGATCACGTTCTACGAGGAGGCGATCGGAAGGCGCGGCCAGCTCCAGTCGGTCGCCCTCAACGATATCGCCGAACAGCTCCAGTCCCTCAGGCAACTCGCGGCCCAGCCGGACTCTGACCCCGCGAAGACCCACCTGCTGCTGCTGTCGGTCGCCGAGCGGTTCTCGAGCCTCGCCGACAACGCGCAGGCGTTCATGTCCGCGCTGCGCCGCGCGATCGACTTCTCCGACGGCGACGTGGACGGCTTCCTGGCCTATAAGGAACGGCTGATCGATTACATCAGCCGGTTCATCTCAGACCTGGCCAACGAGGGGTCACGGATCGCGAAGCTGCTGTCTGAGCTCGAGGAAGCCGGTCACGAACGGCTGCTCACCCTCGCCGCCCGCCGCGAGGCCGCCGACGCGGTCCCCGAGGGTGCCGACGCCGCCGAGTCGCTGGTAACGGCCGAGAAGGAAGCGCTGGACTCGTGGCGTAACCGCTGGCGCGGCCTGCGGGACTGGTTCATCTCCCGCAATAATGCTCACCCGAGCCAGGCGCGGTTGCTGCGCCAGGCGGCGGTCACCGCGATCAAGCAGCTTGTCGACGCGGTCGGGCTGCTCAACGAGCGACGTTCCGGACGCAGCGACCGCAGTGCCGACTTCCGGGCGCTCGCGCGCTGGTTCGCGCAGGCGCCGGACGATGATGCCGCGCACCGCCTCTGGCGGGCGGCGTTCGGCTTGTGTCCCGCACGGCATCTGTCCGTGACCGGCGAAACCGCCGACGCCTGGACTGACATCGCTGCCATAACGACGTGGGCAGCTGCCCCGCCTATCCGCATCTCCCCGCAGTTGAGGAAGACGGGCAGCTACGAGCGCCGAGGTCAGCCCCTCAAGGTTCGCGACCGGTCCGCTGATCGCGAGCTGCTTAGGAAGCAGGCGGAATATGAGAGCCAGCAGACGGAGGAGGCCCGGCGCCGTCTGCAGACTACGGGCCCGACTCTGCTGTCGGAGCTGGGCGAGCTGGATTCGCGAGCGTTTCAGCTGTTCCTGGCGCTGCTCGGTGACGCGCTGGCCGCTCGCAGGCCGGGGGACACCGAGGTGAAAACGACCACCAAAGACGGCACGCTCGAGGTGCGGCTGTCGCTGGTGCCCGGCGGCGGGGATGTCGAGATCCGGACCGCGGACGGGATGTTCACCGGGCCGGAGCACGTCGTCGAGATTCACGCCAGCATGATGAGCACAGCATGATCCCTGCCGAGGAGGAGGCTCAGCGGCGCGCGGCGCTGCGGGCGCTGCTGGCCAGGCCGTTGCTGCTCGCAGAGACCGACGCGGAGACACTGGTGCTGGTCAGGCGGCACGTCACCTGGCTGCGTGACTGGCTGAACCGGGAGACCGGCTGGCGGCTGACCGTCGACTCGGAGTCCGCCCGGTTGTTCAAGACAGCCCCGGACGGTACCGATCCGACCCACCCCGCGCGCGGGCACAACAAGGAGCCGTTCGGTAGGCGGCGGTACGTGACGCTGTGCCTGGCGCTCTCGGCGCTGGCCCGGGCGGACGCGCAGACCACGCTGGGCAACCTCGCCGACGAGGTCCTTACCGCGGCCGCGGAGCCTGAGCTGGCCGCCACCGGGTTCATGTTCACCCTGGACAGCCGCGCCGACCGGTCCGACCTGGTCGCGGTGGTCCGGCTGCTGCTGAGCTGGGGCGTTCTCAGCCGGGTGGCCGGCGAGGAAGAGGGGTACCTCAGCGGTACCGGCGACGTGCTGTACGACGTGCACCGGAACGTGCTGGGGGTGCTGCTGACGGGGCACCGCGGTCCGTCGACCGTGACCGCCAGAGGCTTCGAGGAACGGCTCGCGGAGCTGACGCAGGAGCCGGTGGCCGACACCGATGACCTGCGTAACCAGGCGCTCAGGCGGCGGCTCACCCGGCGGCTGCTCGAGGACCCGGTGCTCTACTACGACGAGCTCGACACCGACGAGCTGACGTACCTCACAGGACAGGGCGGGCAGCGGCACGCGATCACCCGGCGCATCGAGGAGGCCACCGGGCTGATTCCCGAGATACGCGCCGAGGGGATCGCGATGGTCGACCCCGACGACGAACTGGCTGACGTGAAGATGCCGGAGCAGCGCACCGACGGACACG
>JBEKHI010000002.1:0-57658 GCA_050012355.1 Streptosporangiaceae bacterium
TCCCGGACGCGATCGCCAGGTACACGCTGGCGTAGTCGCCGAGCTGGATCAGCGTGGCCAGCCGCCGCAGCGGGTGCTCTCCCTCCGCGGCTAGCTCCGATACCCGGATCCCGCGCTGCTGCGCCACGTCGCGCACCGCGCCGCGCATCGCGGCCATCCGCGCGTCCTCGGCGACCGGGTCGGCGAGCAGCACGAGCCGCAGCTCGGTCCGCTCGTCGGGATCGTCGAGCCCGAAGTCGTCCGGATCCTCCAGCGACGGGAACCGCGGCGCGGGCCCGGGCACGAACGGCCCGTCGAACAGCGCCGCCTGATCGGCCACCGCCTCCGGCAGAGTCCCGTGCTGGGCGGGAAACTTCGAAACGACATTAAGCATTGTCCCAAAACGGCGCGCGGCCAGTCCCCCGAGCGGCCGCGAACCCCAGACCAGCGGCAGCCCGCCGACAAGGTCGAGCGCCAGCGATTTCGCGGGGTTGACGAACGACTCGCTAACCGGACGGCAGCGATGCGCTATGTCCTCGAGAACCGTCGCGGCGTCCTCGTAGCCGTCGGCGCCGATCGTGATGAAGCCGAGCTGTTCCGCCATGACGAGCAGGCTGGTCAGCAGCTGCCACGGTCCCGGCGCGGCCGGGACATACGGTCCGCGGACCAGATCCCGCAGCGGCGACGACGCCGGGCCGATCCCGGCCATCTGGCAGCCGCGCCGCATGGCCTGCTCGGCGACCGAGAGCACCGCCTCGCCCACCGGCGGGCCGTCCGTCCCCGGATCGCTCACCGGGATGTCACCGCCGGCGGTCGCGATCACCAGGTCGGCCGCGCCCACCCAGCCGGGCAGCCGCTGCCCGCGCACGCAGGCGATCTGCACTGGCACCGATGGCCCGCACAGCATCTCGAGCGCGTCACCGGCGATACCGGGACCGGCGACGACGATCGCGCGCGGCCGGTCGTCGGCTGACAGCGTGGCCAGCCCCGCTTCCTGCGTCGCGCGCAGCGCGATCCGTACGTGGGCCGCGGCGGAGGCTACCTGGCGGAGCATCCCGCCGGGATCGCCCGTTTCGACAAGCTCAGGATCGTCTAGCCGGTCAGCCGCGAGCGGCAGCCCGTTCACGTCTGGCGAGCCTCCTCGACCAGCATCACCGGGATATCATCGCGCACCGGGTAGGCCAGACCGCATCCGGTGCACACCAGCTCGCTGGCCGCCTCGTCGGGCCGCACCGCGGAGTGGCACTTCGGGCAGACCAGGATCTCGAGCAGCCAGTCGTCGACGTTCACGACCGCACCAGCTCCAGCACCTCGTCAAGGATCCGCGCCACCGCCGGCTCGTCGGCCGCCTCGACATTGAGCCGCAGTAGCGGCTCGGTGTTGGACGGGCGGAGGTTGAACCACCAGTCCTTGGCGGCGACGGTCATGCCGTCCATGTCATCGATGCTGACGCCGGGCTCGGCGGCGAATGCCTTCCTGACCTTCTCGGTGGCGGCGGCCTGGTCCTCGACCTCGCTGTTGACCTCGCCGCTGGCCTGGTACCTGGTGTACTCGGCGAGCAAGCCGGACAGCGGCCCGTCCTGCTGGCCGAGCGCGGCCAGCACGTGCAGCGCGGCGAGCAGGCCGGAGTCGGCGAACCAGAAGTCGCGGAAGTAGAAGTGCCCGGAGTGCTCGCCACCGAAGATGGCGCCCGTCTCGGCCATCTTGGCCTTGATGAACGAATGGCCAACCCGGGTACGGACCGGGGTGCCGCCGTTCTCCTTGATGATCTCGGGGACGGCGCGCGAGGTGATGAGGTTATGAATGACGGTCGCACCCGGCTCGCGGGCCAGTTCCCGGGCGGCGATCAGCGCGGTCAGCACCGACGGGGAGACCAGCTGGCCCTTCTCGTCGACGACGAAGCAGCGGTCCGCGTCGCCGTCGAAGGCCAGGCCGATGTCGGCCTTGCTGTCCAGCACGGCCTTCTGCAGGTCCGCCAGGTTCTTCGGGTCGATCGGGTTGGCCTCGTGGTTCGGGAACGTGCCGTCGAGCTCGAAGTACAGCGGGACGATCTCGATCGGGAGGTTCTCGAAGACGGTCGGCACCGTGTAGCCAGCCATCCCGTTGCCCGCGTCGACCGCCACCTTGAGCCGGCGGATGCTGTCCAGCGGCACGAGCTTCTTCAGGTAGTCGGCGTAGTCAGGCAGGAGGTCCCTGGAGGTGATGGTGCCTGGCTGGCCGTCGTAGGCCGGGATGCCATCCTCGATGAGCTTCTTGATGTCCGCGAGGCCGGTCTCGATGCCAACCGGCTTGGCTCCCGCGCGGCACAGCTTGATGCCGTTGTACTTGGCCGGGTTGTGACTGGCGGTGAGCATCGCGCCCGGGATGCCAAGGGCCCCGCTGGCGTAATACACCATGTCGGTCGACCCGAGCCCGCCGGAGATCACGTCGGCCCCCTGGGACGCCGCGCCCCGGGCAAGCGCTTCCGCCAACGGGGCGGATGAGGTGCGCATGTCGTGCAGCGTGACCAGTGATTTCGCTCCGGTGGTCCGGACGAAGGCGGCGCCTACCGCCTCGGCAGTGGCCTCGTCCAGCTCATCGGGGACTACGCCCCTGATGTCGTACGCCTTGAAAATCTTGTCCAGGTCGCCCACTTCGGCTCCGCTTCCGTGTACCGCTACTGTCACTGGCACCCAACCTACCGGTCGCGGGAAGTGTAGCGGGCAGGGAAGGCGGGCGGGTGGGTAGCGGAGGTAGGCGGGTGGGTGTATCCCCGCGAGACGCGGTCTAGCGAGTGGGGTCAGCGGGGGCGGAGCGGAGAACTCGCAGGTGCCCGCGACGACCAACCTCCACGCCCTGGCCGACTGGCTCGGTATCCGGCGCCTGGCGGCCGCCACCAGGACCCGGGCGGGGTGCTCCGGGGCGTTTCACGTCCGGCGAAGCGGCCCGGCTGGCCTCACGTACCACGTTGGCCAGCGCCTCCAGATCGTCCGCGCCCTCGCGGGACGGGTCAAGCGGCAACCGCACCACGTCCCAGCCGCGCGGCACGGTCAGCCTGCCCGCGTGCATCTCGCACAGGTCGTAGCTATGCGGCTCGACGTAGGCGGCTAGCGGACCCAGGACCGCGGTGGAGTCACGGTACACGTACGTGAGCGTGTAAACCGGGGGCTGCTTGCACGCGGTGCGCGAGCAGACACGGGAATTCACCAGCACACCTCGCTCACATAATCGTTGATCGACACGATAGCAGCGCGGTCCCCGTCAGCACCCGGAAAGGTGTTGCCGCTATGAACGGCTCCCGCCGACCCGATATCCCCCGCGGCCCGAGTCAGGCGATCGTCGCTCACAAGGGCTGACGGTATCCCGCCGACGACGAAAGCGCCACCACCGTGGGGATCGTGTCGTGCTTTGCGTGCCTTGCGTACCGCTTGCCCGCCGACGGAGATACGCTCTGTAGTCGTGAACAACGATCCCCACCCGCGCATCCGGCGGCGGGACCGGCATGGACGGGGCCTGCGCGGACGCCTGGTGCCTCCAGCGGTCCCGCTGTACCGGAGCCGGGCTGAGCAGTTCGACGACCTGGTGCTCGAGGCCGTGGGGCGCCTGGAGCCGCGCTGGGAAGGCGAGCTGTCCGGAGTGGAGTTCGCGGTCCAGGAAGTACCCGAGGACGAGGAACTCGCGCCCGACGTGATCTCGGTGCCGCTCGCCCGGTCAATACCCGGCTCGGCGGACACGGCGAACCCGAGCCGGCCCGCGACTCCGGCCCGGATCGTGTTGTACCGGCGCCCGCTGATGGCCCGGGCCGAGGACGACGAGGAGCTCGCCGAGCTGGTCTTCAGCGTCGTGGTCGAGGAACTAGCCGACCTGCTGGGCGTAGACCCAGAAGACATCGACCCCGGCTACGGCTTCCCCTAGCCGGCGACCCCATGGATGGCCCACCGCTGGGGCTATGGCGCTAGCGATGGGACATCCATGGGGTGGGTGCGCGGTGCTGGTGGGGTCCGACGGGCGGACGGGGCGGGCGGGGCTACGGGAGGATGGCGGTGTAGGTCTGCTGGACTGGCGGGAGGGTGATGGTGGTCGGGGCGCTCTCGACCGGGAGGATGGACGCGATCGAGCCGCCAGCGTTGACGACGCGGGCGGCGTAGACCGGGCCGGAGCCGGCTTGCGGGGTGACGATGATCACGAACGCGCCTTGCGCGCCCTTCGCCGACGGGACGGAGACGCTCACCGTGCGGCCCGCTGGCAGCGTCACGTCGATCGGGCCGGACGCGGCGGCGGGGATCGTGGTGACGGCGACCCGGGCGGCGCCGGACGGGGCGGACAGCAGCACGCTGGTCGCGTAGCCGCCGTTCGTCGGATTCCCGGCGATCACGCCCTGCTGGTCTAGCGGGCCGGCGGCGGCCGTGACGGCGCCGATGCCGTTCCCCGGCACCAGTACCGCGGCGGTGATCGGGACGTTGGAGGTCAGCTCGATGGCCGACGCGCCCGCCCCCAGTGAGGTGAGCGCGAACTCGGAGGCGGCGCTGCCCGGCGCGCTGAGCGGGGTGGACCCGAACGGCGCGAACTTGCCCTGCGGTGTCAGCGCCGTCACCTTGACCGAGGCGTTAGTGCCGCCGGGCACGGCGACGAACAGCCGCGCGGCGCTGCTCGCGGCGGACAGTCCGGGGACGATCACGGTGTTGGCCGGTGCCGCTGCCGACGGCAGCCAGGTGCCTGCCGTCGCCGATGTTCCCTCCCAGACGTCCGCGGCTACCCGGCCGGAGGTGGCCACCACGTTCAGCGAGATCGCCTGAGATCCGGTGACCGTCGTGGCGAGCGACTCGGTAACGGTCTGGTGGGCGGGGACGGTGATGCCGCTGAAGGCGTCGTTTTGCACCGTGCCGGAGTCGGTCATGATCGTGATGTTCACCGTCGCGGGGAGGCTATCGGTGTCGATCAGGTAGACCAGGATGTCCGTCGCGCCGGCGCCCTGCCCAGTCCCGGCGAACCACAGGTCCGATGACGGATCGTCGCACCGCACGGTGGACATCCCGGCGGTGGTGGTCTGCTCCGCCGTCAGCCCCTCGGCCATCGCGCCCGATGCGGACACCTCGGTGGCACCGGCCGGAGCGGTCACCAGCGAGTCGATGCGCGGCGTGGTGAGCGTCACCGGCCGCGACGTGCCGCCGACCGCGCTCAGGGTCGCGGTGCCCGTCAGGTCGCCCGGCTCGGGGACCGCGGCGACCGCGATCCGCGATCCGCCCGGGCAGGCCCGCACCACCGAGTTCACCGCGGTGGTGCGCCCGGTGGCAGTCGCCGGGGACGCGGCGGACGAGCTGAGCCACCCCGCTCCGTACACCACTGCGAGCGCCAGCACCACGACGGCCAGCGGGATCAGCCGCCGCTTCACGAGTCACTCCCCCGTTTGCCCCCGGGGCGTTTTCCATGCCGCCCGCGGCTTGATCCGATCAGGGCGCGCCTCGCTCCGGTGCCCGTCTCCGGCCCGCTGGCGGCCGTGTCCGGCACGGCGATGGATTCGAGAGCCTCCCACGGCGGGCCGGTCTGATCTAGTACCGGCTCGGGGACGGACTCAGCCTCGAAGGCGGGCTCAAAAGCCGACTCGAGCTCAGCAACCGGCTCGGCCGCGAACTCCGCGACTGGCTCGGGTTCGGCGACGGGCTCGGGCGCGGGCTCCAGGGCGAGTCGCGGTCCGGTCGCCGGTCCGAGTGCGTGCCGCGGTCCGGTGACCGGCTCAGCCGCCACCGACTCGGTCGCCGGTTGAGTTCGCTTGCCGGGCAACGCCAGCACGCAGATGGTCAAGAACGCCAGCACCTCGATGATGAGACCGAGGTCATGGAGCGCGTCGTTATGGTGGATAGAGATTGTGCCACCCCCGGCGGGAAGCGTGAAAGCCTGCTCCCAGCCGTCTACGGTCCGGGCGGTGAGCGCGCGGCCGTTGAGTGTCGCGGTCCAGCCGCCCGCGGGCTCGGCGAGCAGCAGCGTGCCGCCCGCGCCCGGCGCGGCGGCGGCGCTGACGCCGACCTCACCGGACGGCAGCGCGACCACGGTGCCATCGGATTCGATGACGCGGGCGCGGGCCACCGTGCCCGCGACCTCCCAAAGGTCGTAGGCCGCCGAACTGCTGACCTGCACCAAGCCGGCCGCGCCGTCCAGCCGCTGGGCGAGCCCCGCGTTCACCGGACCGGGCAGCAGCACCCACTTGATCGCGAACCCGCTGAGCAGCTGACCCGGGTCGCCCTCGTCGGCGCCGTCGGCCGATGCCAGGTCCGCGACGGTGCGGCTCAGCGCGCCCGATGCGGACGCCGGTGCGGTCAGTCCTGGCTCGCCGAGCGACGGGTCGTCCTGCCGGTCGACGGCGTAACTCACCACCCCGGCGATGTCGCGGAGCACCAGGGTGCTCGGCCAGCCTGGGCTCGCGGAATCCGCCGAGACGTAGGCGGGCAGCACTTGAGCCTGCGAGCCGCCAACCGGCCCGCGAACGCCGCCCGCCAGCCAGAACGCGGCGGCCAGGACTGGCGCGGACGCCGCCACCACCAGTACCGCGACGGCCGCGACGCGCCGGGCCCGGCCGCTGACGGCCGCCAGCCATTCGGCGGCCGGGATCGCCGCCAGGATCAGGCCGAAGGCCGCGAGCGCGAGCTCGGGACCTGGCCAGGCGTTCAGCCCGCGAACGACGGTGGCGGCGGCCAGGCCGGTCACCGCCACGGTCCACCCGGTCCAGGTCGTGTCACCGCGCCAGTGCGGCGCGATCAACGCGACGACGGCTACCAGCAGGAGACCGACGGTGACCCAGCCGGGTGGCAGGCCGGTACCGCCTGGGTGCAGCAGGAAGAGCGACGCGACGCTGGATTGGGCGGACGTGCTGGATACGCCCGCGTCGAGCAGGAAGTCCCCGGGGTGCGCCAGCAGCGACAGGCTCCACGGGAACATGACGAGCAGCGGCGTGAGTACGGCGATCGCGGCGTTCACCGGGTTAAGGGCGGGGCACGGGGCGCCAAAGCGCCTGGCCGCGTAGCAGTAGCCCACCGTGGCGACGGCCAGCGCGGCGGCGGCTGGCCACAGGGCCGGAACGAAGGCCGCCATCACCCCGAGCGTCAGGCCAGCCGCCCACGATGCCCGTCGCGCGGAGGTGCCGGCGGTGGTGATCATCCGGGCGGCGGCAAGGCCGGCGAGCGGGAGCAGGATCGTCACCACGACGGTGCCCAGACGTCCGGCCGCCACCGCGCCCATGGCGACCGGAGTCACCGCGTAGGCGGCCGCGGCCGCCACCCGGACGGGAGCCGAGCGGGTGACCCGCTTGGCGGCGAAGTACGCGGTCAGCCCGGCCAGCGGAACACTGCCGAGCAGCAGCACGTCCACGGCCAGCCAGGTCTTGCCGGCCGCCACGGTGGCCAGTGCCGCGATCACCGCCAGGTAGGGCGACGCGATGTCAGACGAGCCGATGCCGGTCGGGTGGAAACCCGCGAGGTAGGTCCGCCAGAGCCCGGACGCGCTGGACCAGGCGGGCACGAGCGCGCCGCCACCGAGGGTGCCGCCGGCTAGCAGACGGCGTTCGGCGATCAGCGAGATGAGGGTGAGCGCGGCTATCAGCCGTACGCCGGGGTTGGCGAGCGTCCGGCGGAAAACCGACGGCTCGTCGGCGAACTGCTCGTCCTCTGGGTCCTCGGTGGCCGAGTGGCCACCGGTGGTCCGCCGCGGGCCGGCGGTCAGCATCCCGGCGACGTTCTCCGCGAGCTTGCGCAGCGTGCGCGCGGCCGGGATGAAGCCGCGGACGTTCCCGTATCCCTTGCGCACCTGTGCCCGGCGGCGGCGCGCCTTCCAGATCTCCGTCGGCTGGCCGAGCACGCCGCCGATCGCTGCCAGGTAGTCGCCGGCTCGATCGTTCTGCTTGGTGAGGGAGAACCAGCCCGCGCGCGCCAACGATCCGAGGACGCAGCCGCCGAGGACGCGCAGCATCGTGAGCAGCGGCAGGTTGGCCGCGAAGATGTACAGCGCGTTGCGGCGATCCAGGCGGCGCGGATGCGGTCCCGCCACGTCCCGTCTTCGCCGCCGGACGCCGAGTTCGCGGTGGTAGAGCACCGCGTCGGTGACGACCTGGACCCGGTGGCCGAGGGCATGCACCCGCCAGCAGAAGTCCACGTCGTCGCGGAACATGCCGAAGAACTCGTCGAAGCCGCCCGTCTGCTCCCACACGTCGCGGCGGATCAGCATGCCCGCCGAGCTGACCGCGAGCACGCCACGGTTGCCGTCGTGCTGACCCTGGTCGAACTCGCCTGGCTCGATGCCGGTAACGCGGCGGCCCGCCCGGTCGATGGTCACGCCCGCCTCGCGCAGCACCCGGCGGTCGGTCAGGTCGCGGATCTTCGGTCCGACGACCGCTATGCCCCGGTCGCGGACGGCGGCGCGCAGGAGGTTCTCGAGCGCGTCGGAGGCCGGCTCGCAGTCGTCGTGCAGCAGCCAGATCCACTCGATGCCCTCGGTGCCCGGCGCGGCGGCGGGGTGCGCCACGGCAGCGGCCACCGCCGTCGCGAAGCTCACGGAGCGGTCAAGCGAGAAGGCGAAGTCCGCGCCGATGAGCTCGGTCAGCAGGATGTCGCTGCGGTCGGCCGACCCGGTGTCGACGCCTACACAACGCTGGATCGGGTAGCTCTGGGTGCGCAGCGCGCGGATGAGCCCGGGCAGCATGCGAATGCCGTCATGGGCGACAACGACCGCGGTGACGACATGACGGGTTGAGGGTGACTCGGAGTTGGCTGACAAGATCCTGGGGAGGTTGGCTACGGGGGTACGCCCGAACGCGAGCATCGCGACCCCCGCGTGGACAGCGAGAACAATACTCTCATCACACGCCCCAGGGCAGCACAATGGACCTTGTCGCCCTCGTCAGCAGCGACGAGGGCGAGCTCAGCCCCTTACCTCAAGCCTGTCTGGAAGCTTGGGTTTCCAGACAGGCCGTAAGACCGCTTGCCGCTTCAAACGGCGGCGTTCTCGTTCTGACATACCGCCCCAGATCCCGAACCGCTCATCATTCTCGAGCGCGTACTCAAGGCACTCAGCCCGCACCTCGCAGGCCTTGCACACCCGCTTAGCTTCGCGGGTCGAGCCGCCCTTCTCGGGGAAGAACGCCTCTGGATCTGTTTGCGCACACAGGGCCCGGTCTTGCCACCCCAGATCATCCACCTCATCCGGGTGCATGACCACTACGTGCGCCAGCGGGACGATGACCTCAGTCAAGCGCATCCTCCCCTCTCGGAGCCCCCGATTGCCCGGCGACTGCGCGCACCGCCGAGAATCACACCAATGAAATTACACGCGCGTGTCATGCTTCACGTCAAGCGGAGAACGTGATAGTGGGGCCTAAGGTGTCCTGGATGTGAGGAAAGTCCCCCGAGATTTCCCGTTGGGCGAACGGCTGACGGGTTTGGCGGGACCTAACTGGACGGTTCACGCCCGTTGATCTGCGAAACTTGTACTCATGCGGATCACGGCGCTTGCGGGCGGGGTCGGCGGGGCTCGATTCCTGCGCGGCCTGAAGGCAGCCGTACCCGAGGCCGACATCACGGTCATCGGGAACACCGGGGACGACATCACCCTGTTCGGCCTGCGCATCTGCCCGGATCTAGACACGGTCATGTACACGCTCGGCGGCGGCATCAACTCCAGTCAGGGGTGGGGACGCGCCGACGAGACGTTCTCCATCCGGTCCGAACTCGCGGCCTACGGGGCGGGACCGACCTGGTTCACCCTCGGCGACCGGGACTTCGCCACCCACATCCTGCGGACGCAGCTGCTGCGCGACGGCCTGCCGCTGTCGGCGGTGACCGCGCGGCTCTGCGAGCGGTGGCAGCCAGGTGTCCGGCTGCTGCCGATGACCGACTATCCCGTCGAGACTCACGTAGAAGTGCCCGAGGCCGGCCTGATTCACTTTCAGGAGTGGTGGGTCCGGCTGGGCGCGAAGGAGCCGGGGTCCGCGATCACGCTGGTCGGCGCTGCTTCTTCGACGCCGGCGCCGGGAGTGATCGAGGCGATCGAGTCGGCCGACTTCGTGCTGTTCCCGCCGTCCAATCCGGTGGTGTCGGTCGGGACGATCCTGTCCATCCCCGGCATCCGGGAGGCGGTCGCCGCCAAGACGGTCGTCGGGGTCTCGCCGATCATCGGCGACGCGCCGGTACACGGGATGGCCGACCAGTGCCTGTCGATCATCGGCGTCGAGACGAGCGCCGCGGCGGTCGCCGCCCATTACGGTCCTGATCTGCTGGACGGGTGGCTCGTCGACACACAGGATGCCGCCGCCGTCGATGACCCCCGGGTACCGGACATCGAGGTGCGCGCGTTGCCGCTGTACATGCGCGACATCGGCGCCACCGCCGCGATCGCGCTCGCCGCGGTCGACCTGGCGAGGGAGCTGTCGTGACCGGTTCGGCTGGCGTCACGGTCACTCCGATAGCCGGCATTCCCGAAATATCGCCCGGCGATGATCTGGCGGCGATAATCGCCGCCGCGGCGGGTGGCCTGCGGGACGGGGACATCGTGGTGATCACCTCCAAGATCGTCAGCAAGGCCGAGGGCCGCGTCGTCTCGGGTTCCCGGCAGCAGGCGATCGAGTCCGAGACCGTCCGGGTCGTCGCGCGCCGGGGCGAGACGGTGATCGCGCAGACCAGGCACGGCCTGGTGCTCGCGGCGGCCGGCGTGGACGCGTCGAACACTGCCCCGGGCACGGTTGTGCTGCTGCCCGAGGACCCCGACGAATCCGCGCGGCGGATCCGCAAGGGCCTGCTCGACCGGTCGGGCGCGCACGTGGGCGTGGTCATCACCGACACCCTCGGCCGTCCGTGGCGGGCCGGGCAGACCGACACCGCGATCGGCGCGGCGGGCATCACCCCGGTGCGGGATTATCGCGGCGAACGGGACACCTTCGGGAACCTGCTGGAGGCCACCGTCGCCGCGGTCGCCGACGAGATCGCGGCCGCCGGTGACCTGGTCAAGGGCAAGGCGACCGGCGTGCCCGCCGCGCTCGTCCGCGGGCTCGACAGCCTGGTGACTGATGAGGACGGGCCAGGCGCGCGCGCCCTGGTGCGCAACCCGGCCGAGGACATGTTCCGGTACGGCTCGGCCGACGTCCCGCTCGCCCGCCGGACGATCCGGTCCTTCACCCGGGAGCCCGTTGACCTGGCGACGGTACGGCGCGCCATCGGCACCGCGCTGACAGCCCCAGCACCGCACCACAGCGAGCCGTGGCGTTTTGTTGTCCTGGAGTCTGCCTCGGCCCGGGACGACCTGCTAGACGCGATGCTGAACGCGTGGGTCGAGGACCTGCGTCACGACGGTTTCACCGAGGAGCAGATCGCCCGCCGGGTCCGGCGCGGCGACGTGCTCCGTCAGGCCCCGCTGATCGTGGTCCCCTGCCTGGAGACCTCGGCGGCACACTCGTATCCCGATTCGCGGCGCGCGGCGGCCGAGCACGACATGTTCACCGTCGCCATGGGCGCCGCCGTGCAGAACCTGCTGATCGCGCTCGCGGTCGAGGGACTTGGCTCCGCGTGGATCTCGTCCACCCTGTTCTGCCAGGAGCTAGCCGCCACGGCGCTGGATCTCCCAGCCGGCTGGCAGCCGATGGGCGCCATCGCCGTCGGCCACCCCGCCGAAGACCCGAACCCCCGCCCACCCCGCGACCCGTCCCAGTTCACGCTGATCCGCTAGCCGCGCGGGGTTTGGCGTTTTGGGGGCGGTCGATGTGACATCGACCGGGCTCTATGCCGGTCGATGTCACATCGACCGGCCTCGGGCCTACGAACTGAGCAGCGGCAGCGGGTTTCGGACCGAGCGGCATACGCCGTCGGAGGCGGCCGATGCCGCCAGGCGCTCGGCGGGGACGTCGCCGTACAGGGTGGTGCGCTGGCGGAGGGTCCGCCCGGAGAGCGGCGACACGATCGCCGCTAGGTCGCTGATCGTCTTGTAGGAGCCGTTCCCGGCGCCGGCCATCCGGGAGATCGTCTCCTCCATGAGCGTGCCGCCGAGGTCGTTCACGCCACCCTGAAGCACGTCGCGGCACAGGTCGTCGCCGAGCTTGACCCACGAGGCCTGGATCGAGTCGATCGCGCCGTGCAGCATCAGCCGGGCGACCGCGTGGACCGCTCGGTTCTCCCGGCGGGTCGCGCCCGGACGGGCCAGTCCGGCCAGGTAGATCGGCGCGTTCTCGTGGATGAACGGGAGCAGCACGAACTCGGTGAACCCGCCGGTGCGCTCCTGAACGCCGCGGATGACCCGCAGGTGACGGACCCAGTGCGCCGGGGTGTCCACGTGCCCGTACATCATCGTGGCGGTGGTCGGGATTCCCAGCGAATGCGCGGTGCTGATCACCTCGATCCAGGCGGACGCGGGCAGCTTGCCCTTGGTCAGCACCCAGCGCACGTCGTCGTCCAGGATCTCCGCCGCCGTGCCGGGCAGCGAGCCGACGCCCGCCTCACGCGCCCTGGTCAGCCACTCCCGCAGCGGCAGGCCGGTCCGGGACACCCCGTTCATCACTTCCATCGGGGAGAACGCGTGGATGTGCATGTCCGGGGTGCGCTTCTTGACCTCGGAAGCGATCTCGAAGTACGCGGTGCCGGGCAGATCCGGGTGGATACCGCCCTGCATGCAGACCTCGGTCGCGCCCGCCTCCCAGGCCTCGACGGCGCGGTCGCCGATCTGGGACAGCGACAGCGTGTACGCGTCCGCGTCGGTGCGGCGCTGCGCGAACGCGCAGAACCGGCAGCCGGTGTAACAGACGTTGGTGAAGTTGATGTTCCGGGTGACCACGAACGTGACGTCATCGCCCATGGCCTCGCGCCGCCACCCGTCGGCGATCGAGGCGAGCGCCTCGAGGTCGTCGCCGTCGGCGCCGAGCAGCGCCAGCGCCTCCTCATCGGTAAGCGCGGCCGGATCCCGTTCAGCCTGCCGAAGCGCCGCCGCGACCTCGCCGGTCCGGGCGACGGCAGGCGCCTGGATCCGCGAGGCGGTGGCGTCCCAGTCCCCGTACACCTCGGCGAAGTCGTCACGACGGTCACTGGTCCGGCCGATCGTGTCGATCGAGACGTGCAGGTCAACGCGCCCTGATTCGCCCCAGGAGCCCTCCGGCTCCTGCCAGGGCAAACCGGTCGGCACGACATCCCGCGCCAGCCCAGTGGCCGGATCGGCGAGCGCCGCGACGTGCCTGGCGACCCGCGGGTCCAGCCAGGGCTCCCGGATATACGGCGGGTAGATCGTCAGCCGCTCGCGGAGCGTGAAGCCAGCCTCAGCGGTCCGCTCCGCCAGCGCGGAGATCTCCGGCCACGGACGCTCCGGGTTGACATGGTCCGGTGTCAGCGGCGACACGCCGCCCCAGTCGTCGATGCCCGCGTCCAGCATCAGCTGGTACTCCGAGTCGACCAGGTTCGGCGGGGCCTGGATCCGCGCCTTCGGGCCCAGCAGCAGCCGGGTCACCGCGATCGTCGCCGCCAGATCGTCTAGCTCCGCGTCGGGAGCGGATCGCATCGCGGTATCCGGCTTGGCGCGGAAGTTCTGCACGATGACTTCCTGGATGCCACCGTATTCGCGCGAGACGCGGCGGATCGCGAACACGGAGTCCGCGCGTTCGGCCAGGGTCTCCCCGATGCCGAGCAGGATGCCCGTGGTGAACGGCACGTTCGACCGTCCGGCGTCCTCAAGCACGCGCAGCCTTACGGCGGGGTCCTTGTCGGGCGATCCGTAGTGCGGGCCACCACGTTCGGTGAACAGCCGGGTCGCGGTCGTCTCGAGCATCATGCCCATCGACGGCGCGACCGGCTTGAGGCGCTGGAAGTCCTGCCAGCTCAGCACGCCGGGATTGAGATGCGGCAGCAAGCCGGTTCGCTCAAGGACCATGATCGCCATCGCGCGGACGTAGGAGAGCGTGTCGTCGTAGCCATGCGCGTCGAGCCAGTCGCGCGCCTGGTGCCAGCGCGCCTCGGGCCGGTCACCCAGCGTGAAGAGTGCCTCTTTGCAGCCGAGTTGGCGTCCTCGTTCTGCTATATCAAGCACTTCATCCGGGGTGAGATACGGCTCGCTGACGCGGCCGGGGACTGTCACGAACGTGCAGTATCCGCAACGGTCGCGGCAGAGCCGGGTCAGCGGGATGAAGACCTTGCGTGAATACGTGATGATCCGGTCCGGGTTGCCAGCGTCGCGGACCCGGGCGGCATGGGACATCAGCGTCGTCAGATCCTCGCCGCGCGCGGCGAGCAATTCCGCCACCTCGTCGCGATCCAGAGACTTGCCGTCACGTGCACGTGCGAGAACTCGGCGCATAGTCATGGCAACGACTCTAGAAGGCCCGATAGTCCCGAACTGGCATCCGGGGTCCCTTTCGCGGTGGCCGACCGCCGCTGAGCTCGATCAACCGGGCCACCCGATGCCGCTGGCCAGCGAACGGGGCGAGCAGTTCGAGCATGGCGGCGTCGTCGGTGCTCTCCCGGCCCGCGAGGACCCAGCCAACCGCCTTGGGCAGGTTGTAGTCGCCCACGGACACCGCGTCCGGGTCGCCCACCGCCCGCTGCCGGGTCTCGGCGCTGGTCCACGGCCCGATCCCGGGTAGCGTCTCGAGCGCCTCCGGATGCTCTTCCAGGCGCCCGGCGACGACCGCGGCGTTCATGATGGTGCGGGCCCGCACGAACTCGATGCCGGACTTGTGCCAGTCCCAGGACGGAATCCGGCGCCAGACCGACGGCGGCGGGAACACCCGCATGCCGTCCGGGGCCGGACCGGGGGCTCGCGTCCCGTGCTTCATCAGCAGGAAGCGCCACGCACGATGCGCTTCAATCGATACTACCTTCTGCTCAAGGATAGCAGGAACGAGTGCCTCGAACACCCGATCCGTCCGGCCGATCCGCACCTCCTCGTGCGTCTTCGCCAGCCGCGCGACGACCGCGTGCGGCGACGGGTCGAAGGCGTCAAGATCGTCGTAGACGCCGAGCTGGCCGGGCACCGTATCGAGCAGCCGCGCCGCACCAGGCCCCCAAGCCTCAGCGACCATAACGGCGTGACCCGATGTCACCCGCACCGTGGCCGGACCGTCGGGGGTAAGAGACGTACGCCAGACTCCCCCGGCCGCGTCAACCCGGAACGCCGGGTCCCGCGGTCCCCTGGCGTGCACCGAGAGCGTGCGCCGCGGGTCGCACGGGAACGGCAGCGTCCATTCGCGTCGTTGGGCGGATCCGGCCTCCGTTACCGCCACCGGATCCGCCGGAACGTCAGGAGGCGTCGGACGAGAACCGGATGCTGGTGGCGTCCAGGCGGGTACCTGGCCAGATGCGGATGCCGCCCGCCAGTTCGTTGCCCGGCCCGACGATCACGCCGTCGCCGATCACCGCGCCGGTGACGACCGCGCCCTCACCGATGACCGCGCCCCGGCCGATGATGCTGTCGCTAACCGACGCGCCGTCACCAACCGACGACTGGTCGAATAGTACGCTGTTGTGGACCGCCGCGCCGGAACCGACCCTGGCGCCCGCGCCGACGCAGGTGCCGCCGGATACCGAGGCGTCCGAGGCGACCGACGCGCCGCCGAGCACCAGGGACTCGCCGCACCGGTCACGCGGGAGCGCGGGTGACGGCATCCGGCCGAGCACCACGTCGCAGGAGCCCTGGACGAACGCCTGCGGCGTGCCGACGTCCAGCCAGTAGGCGAACTCGGGATAGGCGAGCATGAGCTGTCCGGAATCGATGAGCTCGGGGAAGGTCTCCTTCTCAACCGAGACCACCCGGTCGGCCGGGATCTGGTCGATGACGCTGCGCCGGAAGACGTAGCAGCCCGCGTTGATCAAGTTCGTGGGTGGGTTAGCCGTCTTTTCCAGAAATTTCAGGATGCGTCCGCTGATGTCGGTCTCGACGCATCCATAACGCGACGGGTCATCCACCTTGACCAGGTGCAACGTCGCGGCGGCGTCCTTTTCGGTGTGCAGCGCGACCTGCGCGGCCACGTCGTGCGCGGAAAGGATGTCGCCGTTCAGCACCACGATGGGGTCGTCCTGGCCACCATGCAGCCGGGACGCCGCGTTGCGGATGCCGCCGGCGGTGCCGAGCGCGACCGGTTCGTACACGTAGTCCACTGACAAGCCGAATTGCGAGCCGTCCCCGAAGGCCTCGGTGAACATCTCAGACTGATATGACGTCGCCAGCACGACATGCGAGATCCCGCACTCGGCGGCGCGGGTGAGCTGGTGAGCCAGGAACGGCACTCCGGCCGTGGGCAGGAGCGGCTTCGGCGCGGACAAGGTCAGGGGACGGAGTCTCGTCCCCTTCCCGCCGACAAGCATTATCGCCTCAAGCGGCATATGGGTATCGCCTCACGAGTATCGGTCAACCTGACCGGTTCAGGGTAGCGCTACCCAGCCCGCGTGTCCGCTGCATGAAGGTCCACGGCGCGCCGGTAACAGAGCATATGAGCCTCGGCAGAGGCAGCCCAGGTGAACTCCTCAGCTCGGGCGTGACCAGCGTCCCCCAGCCAGGCCCGTCGCTCGGCGTCCGCCAGCAGCGCGCGCAGGTTCGCCTCAATGGCGGCCGCGTCCGGCTCGGTATACGCCACCGCCTCGCCGCCTACCTCGGGCAGCGAGGTGCAGTTGGTGGTCAGCACCGGGGCCCCGCAGGCCATCGCCTCAAGCACCGGCAGCCCGAACCCCTCGCCCCGGCTGGGGAACGCGACCACCGTCGCGCCGCCGAGGAACCCCGGCAGGTCACCGAACGGCAAGTACCCAGGCCTGACCAGCCGCAGATGCGGCGGGACCTCGGCCACCGCAGCGTCCACGTCCTCGGACCAGCCGCCGCCCCCGGCGACCACCAGCGCGGGCGGCTCGGCGAGGCCCGACACCGCGCCAGCCCAGCCGCGGATCAGCGCCGCCACGTTCTTGCGCGGTTCCTGGGTGCCTAGGAAAGCGACGTAGGGCTTGCCGTGCAGGCCGAGCCGCTCCGACACCTGAGCGACCTGGCCCGGGTCTGGCCGGTGGAACAACCGGTGGTCCACGCCGTGGTAGGCGACGTCCACCCCGGCCGGGTCGGCGCCGAGCACCCGGACCAGCTCGTCGCGGGTCGCGTTCGACGGCACGATGAGCCGCGAGGCTCGCCGGGTGGCGGTCCGTATCGCGGATTTGAAGAACATCGCGCTGACCGCAGTGTGCAGTTCCGGTTCTGTGAAGTACGTCACATCATGGATCGTGACGACCGTCGGGCGGCCCGGTCGCAGCGGCATGGAGTAGTAGGGCACGTGGATCACATCGGCGTCCACTTGCTGCGCCACCACCGGCAGCCCGCTCTGTTCCCAGGCCAGCCGAGCCGACCTGTGCGCGATAGCTGTCGGGCCGGTGACGATCCGCGCGCCGGGCGCGAGTCGCCCGTATCGTTCCTCGTCAGCTCGCTGGCAGACAACGGCGAGGTCCGCTCCCGCCGTCGCGAGTGCGCCGATCAGTCCGTCGACGTACCGGCCCAGCGCTCCCCGGTCGGCTGGCACGTCGGTCGCGTCGACAAGTACACGAAGCACCGTGCTCCCTTCACGAACTTCACGAACCCGTCAGGACGGAAGCCTACGCCTCAAGCGGCGTCAGCACGACGGCACTGGCTTGTCAGCTTTGATGTCCTGCAGGTACGTCATCGCCTGCGACAACGTGCTCACCTTTACGATCCGGAGTCCGCCCGGGACGTGACCGTCGACGTCCGTGCAGTTACTCGCCGGGGCAAGGAAGACCGTCGCTCCGGCGTCCCGGGCGCCGACCATCTTCTGCTGGATGCCGCCGATCGCCTCGACCTGTCCGGTGTCGGTGATCTCACCGGTACCGGCGATGAACTTCCCGCCGGTCAAGTTGTCCGCGGTCAGCTTGTCGATGATGCCGAGCGCGAACATCATGCCGGCGCTCGGGCCGCCGATGTCTCCCACGCTGATGGACACGTTGAACGGGAACTTGTAGTTCTCGGTGACCTCGACCCCGACGACCGGGCGGCCGCTGCTTTCCTTGGTGGTGACGTCCAGCTGCTCCGTCGCCCCGTTACGCAGCACGGTGAGCCGCAGCTTGGTGCCCGCCGGGTGGCTGGTGATCAGGTTGGTCAGCACGGTCTCGTTCGTCACGGTGGTGCCGTCCACCGCCTCGATCACGTCGCCCGCCTTGAGCACGCCCTCGGCCGGATAACCGCTCTCCACCGCAGCCACCGAGACCTGCGTCTGGTAGCCGATGCCAAGCTGGTGCAGCGCCGCCGCTGTCGCGGTCTGCTGCGAGCCGGTCATCTCCTGGGTGTCTTGCTGCTGCGTCTCCTGCTCCGACTGACCAGAGGGGAAGAGCTCTTGCTCAGGAACGACGGCTTCGCTCGGGTCGATCCAGGCTCGCAGCGCCGTCCAGATGTTGATGTTGTCACCCGGTCCGCCCTGATAGCCCACCGTCACCATGTTCAGGTTGCCGGTGGTGCTGTACGTCTTGCGCCCGGTGATGGTGATCAGCGGCTTGCCGGAGACTTCGCCGAGTGTGTTCAGCGTGGGCCCGGGTTGCAAAATCACGTACGGGACAGGAACGAGAACACTGACCACGATCGCGATCAAGGTAGCGATCCCAGCGATGATCAGTGTCAGCGAACGTCGGGACATGCTGGGTAGGTTACGCGCTACCGACCCACTCGGCGGAACCGTCAGCGAACCGTTGGTGTTTCCAGATGGGGACTTCAGCCTTCAGGTCGTCGATCATCGCGCGGCACGCTTCGAACGCCTGGTCCCGGTGCCGGGCGGCAACGCCGACGACTACCGCGAGGTCTCCGACCTCCAGATCACCGGTCCTGTGCACCGCGGCCAGCGCGATCACCTCGTGCTTTAGCGCCACATCCTCGGCGATTCGCCGCATTTCAGCCTCGGCGGTCGGGTGCGCGCTGTACCCGAGCATGCTCACCTCGCGGTCCTCGTCATTGTCCCTGACCATGCCGAGGAACAGCGCGACTCCGCCGGCCCGGTGGTCGCTGATAGCCGTCCGCACCTCGTCCACGGAAAGCTCGGTGTCCCTGATAGCGATCAGCCGTATAGCGTCCACACCTTCACGGTACCGTGCGGCCCGCTGGGACTGCTGCCGCCGTTAGGTCGCCGTTCGGTCGATGTCACATTGACCGGCATAGAGCCCGGTCGATGTCACATCGACCGGGGCTACGTCCGGCGACGGCGGGCGCGGCTGATGATGACCGCGGTACCGATGACGGCGGCGGTGGCGCCGGCCGCGGTGATCGCGGCGTCCTTCCGGTCCAGGCGGCGGCCCGCCACCGCCGGCGCGGCTCGCCGCTGGCTGAGCAGCACCTCGAACGCGACCGTGTTGTCGTAGGCCGGGCGCCAGCCAGCCGCGCGCAGCGCGGCGCAGTCGACCACCCACGGGTACACCAGGTACCGCAGGTCGGCCGCTGAGGCCGGGGTCAGCCCCATCCGGTGCAGCCGCTGCGCGGTCGCCAGCGTCAGCCGGGCGGGCAGTTCGATCATCTTTCGCCCGCTCAGCGCCTCGATCTGGTCGGTGTCCAGCCAGCCATCGCAGCCGACCGCGAAATCACCGGTGACCACGCCCCTGGCCGCCAGTTCCAGCGCGGATGCCAGATCTTCGACGTGGCAGAACTGCCAGCGCACCGGGCACCCTCGCACCGCCGGCAGCCGAGGTGACTCAAAATGCCTGGTCACCAGGGTGTCGGCCGGCTCGCCGACCAGCGCCGCCGGACGGGCCACCGCCACCTCCAGCTGCGGGCTAGCACGCCGCGCCCGGCGGGCCAGCGACTCGATCTCCGCCATATCCCCGGCCAGGCTGCTGTCCGGCGCCGCCGTCAGCGGCGTCTCCTCGGGCAATGGCACAAGATTCTCCGGCCGCGCGCCGTACACCATCGCACTTGACACCATAACGACGCGTTCCACCCGCTCCGCGGCCGCCGCTGTCAGCACCGCCTGCGCCCCGCGTACGTTGAACGTCCGGCGCCGTCGCTCATCGGTATCCGGGGACAGGTCGAGGTCGGTATGCACGATGACGTCCACCCCGTCCAGCCGGGACGCTACCGACGGATCACGGACGTCCGCCACCCGCCAGGTCACGCCGGCCAGGTCGCCCCGATGGTCATCGATCGCGATGACCCTCCTGATTTGCGCTGAATCGGCCAGCCGCCGGGACAACGCCAGGCCGATCCCGTGGGCGGCCCCGGTCACGGCCACCACCGGCAGCCCAGATGTCCGCTCACGGCTGACACCGCGGCCTGAGCGCCTCGCGTTTCTCAATATTGGCTGCTCCCGAGATAGCGTAGTTACTATGACGCTTCCATCCTGCCCGAACGGACGCCAGAAAGGGCGCTCCGCGGGGCGCCGGCGGACGGGGGACCTGTAATGGCTGACCACCCCTTCGGCTTCGGGCTGCCTGAACAGCCCGGTGACCCCGACCGCAAGCCGGGTGACCAGAACAACCCGTTCGGCTCGCTGGGGGACGCCGACCAGTTCGCGCAGGCGCTGCGCCAGTTCGCTGACCTGCTCTCTTATCGTGGCGGTCCGGTGAACTGGGACCTCGCGAAGAACATCGCGCGGCAGGTGGTGGCGTCCAAGGGCGATCCCAGCGTGCTCGACTCCCAGCGAGCCGAGATCATCGAGGCCCTGCGGCTCGCCGACCTCTGGCTGGAAGACGTCACCGCGTTCCCGTCCGGTATCCATAAATCCGAGGCGTGGAGCCAGTCGGAATGGGTGGAGGCGACCTTCCCGGTCTGGCAGAAATTCATCGAGCCGATCGCGGTCAAGGGCGTCGAGACGATGGGGTCGATGCTGGACATCGACCCGGCCCAGCTTGGCGGCGAGGTCCCCGATGAGGTCCGCCAGGCGCTCGGCGCGCTGGGTGGGGGGCTCGGCGGCTTCGCCCCGATGCTCCGGCAGATCGGCGGCGCCATGATTGGCGGCCAGACCGGCACCGCGATCGGTGAGCTTGCCTCCGATATCGCCAGTTCGACCGACATCGGCCTGCCGCTCGGCCCCTCGGGCACCGCGGCGCTGCTGCCGCACGGGGTGGCGGCGTTCGGCGCCGGGCTAAGCGTGGAACCCAATGAGGTACGGCTGTTCCTCGCGCTGCGCGAGGCCGCCCACCAGCGGCTGTTCGCGCACGTGCCCTGGCTGCGCTCGCACCTGCTGAGCGCCGTCGAGGCCTATGCGAGCGGGATCTCGGTGGACATCAACCGGGTACGCGAGGCGATGCCGGACGTCGACCTGTCCGATCCGGAGGCGCTGCGTCAGGCACTCGGCGGCGAGGGCCTGTTCCGCCCGGAGGACACCCCGGGACAGAAGGCCGCGCTGGCCAGGCTGGAGACCACTCTCGCCCTGGTCGAGGGCTGGGTAGCGACCGTGGTGGGGGAAGCCTCCTCCGGCCGGCTCAGCCACGATGTCGCCCTCGGGGAGGCCGTTCGCCGACGCCGCGCGAGCGGCGGCCCCGCCGAACGGACCTTCGCGACCCTCGTGGGCCTGGAACTCCGGCCGCGCAAGCAACGCGAGGCGGCAGCGATCTGGGCCGGCCTCGACTCGGCCCGCGGTGTTTCCGGCCGTGACGCGCTCTGGTCTCATCCGGACCTGCTGCCCACCGCCGAAGACCTGGAGAACCCGGAAGGCTTCGTCCAAGGCCAGCCCGAACTGGACATATCCGACTTGGACAAGCCCGAAGACGACGCCTGACCGCTGCCCCCCGGCGCCCCTTTCCTGGTGAGTGCTGCACTACCCAGACTCTTTTCGGGGTAGCGCAGCACTCACCAGGAATAGCCGGGCGCGGGCGGCTGGAATGTCAGTGGGGATCGTCATCATGGGGGCATGGGGAGACCAGCGCTCAAGGCCGGGCTGATGCCGCTGTGGCGGGACCGGGAGACCGTGCAGATCGGGGTGGATCCGCGCCGCGCCGTAGCGCTGTCCAGCCTAGGTAAGGCGGCAGCGGTCCTGACCCTGCTCGACGGGGCCCGCGACACCGACGAGATCATCCGCACCGCCCAGTCCTACGGGATCACCCGCGAGGCGACCTGCCACGTGCTCGGCCTGCTCTCCGAGGCGGGCGTGCTTCAGGAGCATCCTGCCCAGTTGCACCGGGCGCTGCCGGATTACCTGCGGGCCCGGCTCGCGCCGGAGATGGCCTGCGCGACGCTAGCCTACGCGGACGCCGACGGCGGAGCGCAGGTGATGCAGCGCCGCCGTTGTGCCCATGTCCGGGTCCATGGTGGCGGCCGGGTCGGCGCGTGCGTCGCGACGTTGCTCGCTGCCTCCGGTGTGGCCCGGGTGAGCTGCGTGGACACTGATACCGCCGGACCCGGCGACCTGGCGCCGGGTGGATTGTGCGAGGCCGACCTGGGCACGCCGCGCGCCGCCGGGGTCGACGCGGCGATCGGCCGGGTAGCGCCGGAGGCCCGCACCGGTGATAACGGCACGACGCCGGATCTCGTGGTGCTGACCGGCAGCGGGTCACACGATCAGGAACTGGTCCGCGCCCTGTTGCTGAACCGGATCCCGCACCTCGCCGTCCGGGCTGCTGAGGCCATCGGGGTAGTCGGGCCGCTGGTCGTGCCAGGCAAGTCGGCCTGCCTGCGCTGCGTCGATCTGCTGAAGACGGCGGCCGATCCGGCCTGGCCGCGGATACTCGCGCAGTCGGGTCCCGCCTCACCGGAGGCATGCGACACCGTGCTCGCCGCGGCGACGGCGGCGCTGGCCGCGGCGCAGGTGCTCGCCTTCGTCGACGGCGCGGGACCCGAACCCGCCGCCGCCAACGGGACGCTTGAGCTGGTGCTGCCAAACTGGCAATGGAGGCGGCGAACCTGGCAGGCCCAGCTCGCGTGCTCATGCGGCGCGGCGGATGCCGGACAATAGAGAGTGTGAGCGATGTTCCCCGCAACTCCGTTAGCCGGGCCGCCAAGCTGGCCCGGCTCCCCATCGGGCTGGCCGGCCGGACCGCCATCGGCGTCGGCAAGCGGATCGGCGGGCGGTCCGCGGAGATAGTGGCGGCTGAGATCCAGCAGCGGACCGCGGACCAGGTCTTCCGGGTACTGGGTGAGCTCAAGGGCGGAGCGATGAAGCTCGGCCAGGCATTGTCGATCTTCGAGGCCGCGCTGCCACCCGAGCTGGCCGAGCCGTACCGGGCCACGCTCACCAAGCTGCAAGAATCCGCTCCCCCGTTGCCTGCCCGCACGGTGCATCAGGTACTCGCTGAGGACCTGGGACCGGAGTGGCGGTCGCGGTTCGAGTCTTTCTCCGATGAGCCAGCCGCCGCGGCCTCGATCGGGCAGGTACACCGCGCGGTGTGGTCGGACGGACGTCCGGTGGCGGTCAAGATCCAGTACCCGGGGGCAGGGCGGGCCCTGATCGGCGATTTTAACCAGCTGGCCCGATTCGGCGGGCTATTCGGGATGCTCATGCCCGGGCTTGAGGTCAAGCCGCTGCTGGAGGAATTGCGTTCCCGTATCGCCGAGGAACTCGACTACGAGGCCGAAGCCCGGTCGCAATCACAGTTCGCCGCCGCCTACGCGAACGATCCGGATATTTACGTGCCTGAGGTTGTTTTCGGGACCTCACATGTGCTGGTCTCCGAGTGGATGGACGGAACGCCGCTGTCGGCCGTCATCGCGTCCGGCTCGCAGGAGCAGCGGGACCGGGCCGGGCTGATGCTGGTGCGGTTCCTGTTCTCCGGTCCGGAACGGGCTGGCTTGCTGCACGCCGATCCGCACCCGGGAAACTTCCGGCTGCTCGACGACGGGCGCCTCGGGGTACTCGACTTCGGCGCGGTCGACCGGCTTCCTGACGGGTTGCCGCCGTTTTTCGGGCGACTGCTGCGGATAATGCACGATCCCGCCCCGAATGTCGCCGCGGTAGAGGCCGAGTTGCGAGAGCAGGGGTTCCTTCGACCGGGGATTTCCATCGACTTGGACGCACTGCGCGCGTTTCTCGCACCGCTGGCCGAGCCCTCGGCGGTCGAGCGATTCAAGTTCACCAGGGAGTGGATGCGGGAGGAAGCCGGGCGAGTCGTGGACCTGGGAACGTCCTCGATCTCCCGCAAGTTCAACGTGCCGCCGTCGTACGTGCTCATCCACCGGGTGTCGACGGCCGGCATCGGCGTGCTGTGCCAGCTTGAGTGCGAGGGCCCGTTCCGCGCTGAAGTGATCCGCTGGATACCCGGCTACGCGGATATACAGGGCATAACCCCCGAATGATGGACCTTCTACAAGCCGGGGGCGGGGCGGCGGGGGCCAGCGCCGCCGGGGAATGAGCGGCCCCGCCCCCGAGGGGCCGCTTGTCCAAGGTGATGATCTGTGTGTGGGGGCCCGGAGGGCCGGGTCGGTTTGTGGTTGGTGCCGCACCAACCAGACTCTTTGATGGTTGGTGCGGCACCCACCAGGATCAGTCCGCTGTCGCGGGGCTCAAGGGGACGAGATACCCCGGTCTGGCGGGACTTGAGTTAACTACCGCGCTTCGAGTGACTCGCGGATTGCGTCGGCGCGTTGCCAGGCGCGAAGCAACTGGCGTTCGGCCCGCTGCTCCATTCGCCGGGCTTTGCGCAGATTCGTTATGGCTCGCGCATATCGCGCCTGCCTGGCCTGTTCGAGCTTGGCGCGATGCTCGTCGGTTGCAAGCGAGGTCATCGCCAGCTCGGACAACGTATGCATGCCTTCCACCTCATTGTGTGAGTGCTGGAGAAACTACGTAAGTCTCGTGACATGAGTGATCCACGTTGAGATCTCTGAGTTTCGTGATCGGAGTGAACGGTGGAGCTTTCCGGCCAACTCGGCTAGGCGGGCCAGCCGCCCGCCTGGGCGAACGAGCCGTCTCGGTGAGCTACCTGCCTGACCGAGCTGGCGTTACGGCATGTGACCGAACAGCCGGCTTGGGCGACCTGGCCGGGTTAGCGGCCCGGTCGCCCCGCCCCGTTTATGCGGCCTGACCGGCGACGGCCGGGTCGTTCTTGCGCGGGCGGCCACGCGGCCGCTTGCGGGGCACGATCGTGCCTCGCAGCAGCAGCTCCCCGCCCCACACACCCCACGGTTCCCGGCGATCCAGTGCCCCTGCCAGGCACTCGCCTCTCGCCCTGCACCCATGGCACAGAGACTTGGCCTGCTCCACGTCATCTGGAGCCTCGGCGAAGAACAGTTCCGGATCGTCCGTGCAAGGTAGGTCAAGCCCGCTCGGAACGCCGAAGGCCAGGAATCCTCCCAGGAGGGTCGTCCCCAGGATTTCGTCGGCCGTCTCGCGTCTCACGCCTGCGGTGGCTTCTGGCCACTGCATGAGCGCCATCCCCTTTCGCTGTGCTGGTCTACTCATACGAGGGACCTAGGCCTAGCGAATAACTAGGCCGCGGACCCTATGTCATGGGGTCCGCGGCCTGAAGGGGATCGGCCGGTCTGTTCTAGACCGGTTCCCGTTCGGGATTTGGACCCGATGCGCCATCGCCATCGGCGTTAACGCGGGTCTGGTAGGCGTACTGCTTACGGGTAATCGGGTTGCGGACGAGGGTCGTCCCGGACGCCGGCATAGTCCGCGGCCCGGCGCTAAGCGGCGTCCCAGCGCCGCCGAGACCCCACGGGGACTCGACGACAGAAACACCCGAAGCCGGAAGACCGGTCATCCCGGCATACGCCGAGGCAACCGGCGCCACGCCCATGACACCCGGGAGTACCGGAACATGACGCAGCGCGGACACGCAGACATCCGCCGGGAACCACGAAGCAACCACAACAGGCAGAACGGTGCTACGCGGACGCGGCTTCACCCCGAATTCGAAGTCGATGTTCGTCACGTGTGGCACCCCCTTCCTGATGGGTTGACAGTGGAGCCCACGGACATGTCGTAAACCCTATGCGGCGGTCACCAACGAGGGCAACCTATTTTTGACCTGCGGTTTCACCCGAGCGGGGACCGAATGAGCCCCTCTTGCACGACGGAGACCACGAGGTCTCCATTCTCGGTGAAAACCTCGCCGCGCGCTAGCCCCCGGCCACCGTAAGCTACCGGAGATTCCTGCGCGTAGAGCAGCCACCGGTCCGCGCGGAACGGGCGGTGGAACCACATGGCGTGATCGAGACTGGCGCCGGTCGTTTTGCCATCGTAGAAACTCAGCCCGTGACCAAGCAGCACAGTGTCGAGGAGGGTCATGTCTGAGACGTAGGTCATCAGGCAGACGTGCAGCAGCGGGTCGTCGGGAAGTTCGCCGTCAACGCGCAGCCAGACCATGTTGCGGGTGGTACGCAGCGCCGGGTCGAGCACCGCCTCCGAGCTCAGCGGGCCGATGGTCCGCAGATCGATCGGGTTTTCCCTGATCAGGATGGGCAGCGCGTCGCCGTACAGCTTGTGCAGCCGGTCCACGTCGCGTGGCAAGGCGTCCGGCGGCGGGACGTCGGGCATCGGGTCGGAGTGCACCGGTCCCGGCTCGGCGTGGTGGAACGAGGCGGACAGCGTGAAGATCGGCCGCCCGTGCTGCACGGCGGAGACCCGGCGGGTGGTGAAGGACCGGCCGTCACGGACCCGGTCCACCGTGTACACCAAGGGCACGGTGGGGTCACCAGGGCGGATGAAGTAAGCGTGCAGCGAATGCACCGGACGGTCGGGCGGGACGGTGCGGCCCGCGGCGACCAGCGCCTGGCCGGCCACTTGACCGCCGAAAACCCGCTGCACGGTCTCGTCCGGGCTGCGCCCGCGGAAGATGTTGACCTCGATCTGCTCTAGGTCCAGCAGATCGAGCAGCTCAGAAATCCGGTCGCTCAACGCCGCAGCTCCGCCCAGAAGCGGGATCGCTTGCCGGACGCCTGCGACCAGGAGAGCACCAGGTGCTCGCGAGCCCGGGTCACGGCGACGTACAGCAGTCGCCGTTCCTCGTCTATAGCGTCTTGGGTGCGTGCGTACACGATGGGAATTATGCCTTCTGCCAGGCACGGAAGTAGCACCGCGTCCCATTCAAGGCCTTTTGCGGCGTGAATTGTGGCGAGGGTCACGGCCTCCGGCACGGGGGCATGGCCGATCTCGGCGCGCCTGGACAACTCGGCTACGAAGTCCGTGAGCGACTTGTCAGGCGGCATGTCCGCCGCTAGCTGAGCGATCGCGGTGAGCGACTCCCACCGCTCGCGGGTCCGGCCCGTCCCTTCCGGCGGGCGCGGCGTGAGCCCAGCTGTCGTCAAGACGTGCCGGACGGCTGCTTCCAGGCCGTCAGCCGCGCCATCCCCGACCGATACGGCGGCACCGCGCAGCAGCACGAGGGCCTCGCGGACCTCGGGGCGATCGTAGAAGCGTTCCGCGCCGCGGACGACGTAGGGGATCCGTGCCTCCGCCAGCGCTCGCTCAAACCGCTCCGTATGCGCGTTTATCCGCAGCAGGATGGCGATCTCCCGGTACGGGATACCGTGCGCCACCAGGCCCCCCACCTGCGACGCCACCCCCTCGGCCTCGGCCAGGTCCGAGGGGTACTCTGTCAGCACCGGATCCGGACCGGCCCGGCGCTGAGCGACCAGGGCGGCGCTATCCGAGCCCGCCCGTGCCACCCGGTTGGCCAGCGCGACCACCTGCGGCGAGGACCGGTAGTCCCGTACCAGCCGGACCACACTGGCCGCGGGGAACTCGTCCGCGAAGCCGCGCAGGTAAGTCGGAGTCGCCCCGGCGAACGTATAGATGGTCTGGTGCGGGTCGCCGACCACGCACAGTTCGTCACGGTCGCCCACCCACGCGTCGAGCAGCAGCTTCTGCAGCGGGCTCACGTCCTGGTACTCATCGACAGTGAAATAGCGATACGTGTCATGGACCTGGCGCGTCACCGCCCGCTCTGCGAAAATCATGGCCGCGGTGAGCTCGAGGACAGACTCGAAGTCGATAAGCTGCCGCTCGCGGCGAAACCTCTCGTATGCCTCAAAGAGGCGTCCAGCCTGCTCAAGACCGCCAGCCGGGGTACGCCCGGCCTTCGCGGCGAGCGCGGGGTAGTCGGCCGGGCGGATCTGGCAGACCTTGGCCCACTCGATCTCGGAGGCGGTGTCGGCCAGTGTCGGCGAGTCGAGCCGCTGCTGGCCCGCCTGGGCCGCCGCCTCCCGCAGCACCGGGATCTTGGACTCGACCAGCTTGGGCGGGCGGCCGCCGATCACCTTCGGCCAGAAATAGGTGAGCTGCCGCAGCGCGGCGGCGTGGAACGTGCTGGCCCGGACGCTCTCCACGCCCAGCTCGCGGAGCCTGCCGCGCAACTCCCCCGCGGCCCGGACGGTAAAGGTGAGCGCCAGCGCCTTCGCCGGGTCCACCACGCCGGTATACACGCCGTAGGCGATCCGGTGCGTGATGGCGCGGGTCTTGCCGGTCCCCGCACCGGCGAGCACGCAGACTGGCCCGCGCGTCGCGAGCGCGACCTCGCGTTGCTCTGGGTCCAGCGCGTCCAGCAAGGCCTCGGCGTCCATCCAGGTCAGCTTAGAGCCTTTAGGGAACCTGGGAACGTCGCGGGCACGTCCGGTGTTACACGTATCTGACATGTCATGAACAGGAGGTCCTAGCGGTGCCGGTCACGATGTACACAACGACTTGGTGCGGGTTCTGCCGCCGGCTGAAGGCGCAGCTCGCACGGGCTGGTGTCGAGGTAAAAGAGGTCGACATCGAGCAGGACCCTGGCGCGGCGGATTTCGTTATGTCGGTAAATGGGGGAAACCAGACGGTTCCCACGATCCTATTCTCCGACGGTTCGACCATGTGCAACCCTTCCGCCGCACAAGTACAAGCTCGACTAAACGAGCTAAAAATCGCTAATTAGCATAAAACGACGGTCAGTATCTCTCCCGTGACAAGGGGGTAATCTGCAGGGACCGGGGAAAGCAGGGGATCATGAGCGGAGCCGAAAGCGAAAGACCGGATGACCTGGTAGTCAGGAAAGGCGAGCGCGGCTGGGTGGTCGGCCAAGAAGAAGTGTCCGACTTGACCAGTGCCATGGTGCTCGCTGATCTGTTCGCTTCCGAGCACAAGGAAGATGCGCCGCAGGTGACGGCGCCGCCGCCGCAGGCCGCGTCGGAGGAAGCGGGTGAGGCGGAGCGGCTGGCGGTCACGGTCCAGCAGCTCGAGCACGCACTCGCCTCACGTGTCCAGGTCGAGCAGGCCATCGGCGTACTGGCCGAACGGCACCGGCTCCGGCCTCGGGATGCGTTCGAGCTGCTCCGCGGCGCTGCCCGCAAGCAAGGGCGGCGGCTGGTCGACATGGCGCAGGATGTGGTGGCCTCGGCCGCTAACCCGCTGCTGCGCTTGCCGGAGGAACTCGGCCGCAAGCTCCCCGGCCCACGGTCCCACGGCCGTGCTGCTCGGCGCGCCCGGCGCGCCGAGCAGCAGGCCTCCTAGGCTTTACGGCACCGGACCGTAGATGACCATGGCCGGGTGGAGCACGTCGCTGTTCTCGTTCTCGTAGACGGTGGCGGCACCCCAGTAAGAGCCGGACGTGCCGGGAATCTTCACGAGCGCATCGACGTCACCGCCCATGACCGGCGAAGCTATCGGCAGGCCATTGACCCACGTCTTACCCGTCCAGTGCGCCCAGGCACCGAACCACGCGCCGCCGTTCCCATCCGGTGTCACGCCGTTACTCGGGGATAGCGAACGGGGAGCGGTGATCTGCTGCCATTCGTGGCCGTTCCAGCGCAGCGCGAAGGCCGTGCTCGCGTTCTCAGTCCAGCCGCTCAGCCAGACGTCACTCGTCGCATCGGTCGCGGCCGCCGCAGTGCCGTTTACCTCCGGATGTGGCGTGCTCACCTCTGCCCACTTCGCGCCGTTCCACTTGTAGGCGACGAGCTTGCCGATGCCGTTGTTCTCGTTCTGCCCGGCGATGCCCGCCGCCCAGAGGTTCGCGGTGGAGGTGCCCGCGAGACCGGTGATGCTGGTGCTGATCGGGTAATCCGTCCAGGCGTTGCCGTTCCAGTGCCACATGTCCGTCACGCAGCTCGGGTCGGCCGCCGCACCTGAGCACGAGGTGCTGCCGCTCGTCCACACGTTCGTCGCGCTGAGCACCACAGGGTTGTCAAGCACGACGTCCTGCGGGACGGCGATGGCGTTCCAGTGCGAGCCGTTGAAATGGAACACCTCCTGGTTCTCCGAGTCGTTCGCGTCCATTCCGAAGACCCAGACGTCATTAGCGGCGGGCGCGGCGATCTCGCTAGCGTAATAGCCCGCGCTTCCCGGGACGGAGACCGTTGCCCAGCTCTTTCCGTTCCAGTGCAGGACGTATGGCTTATTCAGCAGCGTCTGTCCGTCGTAGAGCGCACCAGCCGCCCAGGCGTCGGTCTTGCTGACCGCCGCCACGCTGTACAAGCCGCCGGTGAGCTTCGGCGCGTAGTAGTTGAGTCGCCACTCGTTTGTGCTGGCCGCGCTGGCAGGCGCCGCACCGGAGGCGATGCTTAGCATGGCGACGGCAGCGCATGCGGCAGCCGCCCGCCCCAACAGGCGAGTAATCATCGTAAGTCAGGCCCCTTAAACCCCGTTCTGCCATCCCACTGAGGCAGATGTGTCGGGAATACAGTAAGGCCAACTGTCAGGCAAATGATGGGCTTTGCCGCAAATGTCGCTTAACCGATGGCGCGGAGGATCACGGCGGTGATAGCGCTGTAACCACGCGCGTTTGGGTGGAAGGGCTCGGCCAGCGAGCCAGGGATCAGTCCTTCGACGTACCGCACGTCCTCAGGCTGGCAGAAGTCATGGCCAATCGTCGGCGTATACGTGTTCACGTACGCGGCACCCGCCTTAGCCGCCGCGCTTGCCATCATCTGGTTGAGGTCCTGCTCCAGGCCGCGCAGGTAGGCGATGTCTCCGGAGGCGATCGGGACGGCGGGCCAGCAGCCGCCGCCGGTCGCCGGGAAGACGTCCGGATAACCGACCAGCAGGACCTCCGCGCGCGGCGCGCGGCCCTTTATCCCCGTCAGGACACCGGTAATGGTCTTCGCATCGGCGGAAATCTCGGTTGCCAGCGAACTGCCGAAATGCTTGGCGCACGGAGCGCCGGACGGGTCCGTGAAGCTCAGCAGCACACAGGTCTCCATCAGGTGGCTGAATCCGCCGTCGAAGTCATCTCCGCCGACCGTGAGCATGACTAGCGCGTCGTTGGCCCGCAGCACGTTGAACTGCGCCGGGTTCGTACCGATGAGGGTGGACTGGGCTTCGGTCATGTTGGCGCTGGTGGCACCGGAGCAGGCGGCATCGATGAACGTTGTCGCCTTGAGCGCCGCGACCACGTCGGCGCCGTAGTTGTGCGTGGATCGCAGGCAGCCGATGGGACCGCCGGACGGTGAGACCGGGATCAGCGGGCCCGCCGCGTACGAGTCGCCGAGCAGGACGACGGGGGCGCCCGCGGCGACCGCCGCCCGCAGCGCGGCAGCAGAGCTGACCGTGTCCGTGGCACCGCCCGCCCGGACCGCGCCGGTCGCCGCGGTGATGCCGAAGACCGCGAGTACGACGACGGTGATCACGCCCGCGCTCTGCCGCCACCGCCCGGTCCTTGGCCGGCGCTCCCCCTTCACCGCCCAGCGCGACCAGAAGCCGCGGCGAGCCGGTTCCGCGACGAACGCCGCTTCCTCGACCTCATCGATCTCCTCGGGCTCGGCGTCCTCGGCGTCGCGGAGTTCTTCCCACCGCGCCAAGTCGATCGCCATGCTCCACGTGATCCCCGGCATCCCGTGTTCCCACATGACGCCCTCCTGCCGGTAACAATCCGTAGCGTAATCGTCGCACGACGATTAGTTACATCATGAGCGCATGAAGCACGGAAAATCAAGACATATACGCCTTACCTTCAAGGCATGTTCGGTGGCCGCCGCTGCCGACCGGCGGCTACCCAACCCCAACGATGGCCCACCGCTGGGGTTATAGGCCCAGCGGTGGGCCATCGCTGGCGCCGCAAAGGGCCGCGCGGAGGGCTGCCGAGCGGTCCCGCGGAGGGACGGGTGGGGAGAAAGGGGATGTCTGGTATATGTTGCCCATGCGAATGCGGGGCAGGCTGCGGGAGCCGGTGGTGGGGACGTTCCGGGTGACGGCTGTGTCGACCAGCATTGAAGGAAGCAGACGGGAGTACCACGCCCGGGTGTCGGGGGTGGTGTCCGGGCCCGAGGTGGCCGCCACCGCCGTGTCAACCTGGGTCCGCGGGCTGCGTCACCTCGAGGACGTGCCATCGGCCGGCCAGGAATACGATGC
Source organism: Streptosporangiaceae bacterium (assembly GCA_050012355.1). Lineage (GTDB taxonomy): Bacteria > Actinomycetota > Actinomycetes > Streptosporangiales > Streptosporangiaceae > JBEKHI01. Next base: position 32,123 of record JBEKHI010000002.1, read on the forward strand.
GCTGGTGGACCGGAAGGATCCCTCCAGGTTCGAGGTCCACTGGCCGCCCCGGCTGGATCCCACCTCAGAGAAGGTGCGCGACGAAGCGTACTCCCGGCAGGTCGCCGCGGCCATCCGGCTCGGCCTGGATCCCTCGGTGGTACCGCCTGCGCTGCCGCCTCCGACCCGGATGCGTGCGATCGTGCGCGGCATGGCGGACGAACGCGTCGGCAACGGCCCGCTGCCGGATGGCAGCATGCCGGTGGGCACCACCGAGGCCGACCAGCTCCTGGAGTCCGGCGAGGCCGCGATGGCGACCATCACCGGCATCGACTTTCTTCCCATTCCCGCCGCCGTGCTCCCGAGCCCGGAAGCCAGCATCGCCAACGTGGCGCTCAAGATCCAGCGCGAAGACGGCAGCAGCTACCAGGCGCTCGCCCGCTTCGGGTACCGCAACGAGGCCCGCCGCGCCCAGGTCGGTTTTGTCGGCGCGTCGGTCCCGGTCCGCATCAACCCCGATGACCCGTCGCGGGTCGCGCTCGACGTCAGGGATCTTCCCCCGGTCGACTAATCAGTCGATGAGCGTCTGGGTGCCGAGGACGATGGCGAGTGCGAGCCGTTCGGCGTCCTCGGTGCCGGGTTCGGCGGTGTAGACCGTGATCCGCAGGTCGTCGCCGGCGACGATGAGGGCGTCACAGTCAAGCGTGATGAGCCCGACGTCGGGGTGGTCGATGATCTTGTGCCGGGACCGATCCTGGGACGAGCCGACCTCGCCCGACTCCCACAGCTCGACGAACCGCGGGCTATGGGCGGTCAGGTCGGCGATCAGCCGTTTCAGCTCGCGGTCGGCAGGATAGCGGGCCGCGGTCATGCGCAGGTCGCCGACGAGCAGGGCTTCGAAGCGGGCCTGCTGCTGGGGCGTGTGAACGGCGCGGCTACCGGGGCCGACGAGGTTGCGCCAGATGCCGTTGCGCTCGATCCCGCGCCACGACGTGATCTGGCCCGCGAGCCGGAAGAGCAGTTCCCGCTCGGCGTCCGACAGCCGCAACGCCCGGGCGAGAGCCTCCACGACCTGCGACGACGGCGAGGTAGCCCGGCCCTGCTCCAGCCGGGTCAGGTAGTCCACCGAGATGCTGGCCAGCCCGGCGAGCTCCTCACGGCGCAGCCCGGCGGCGCGGCGGCGGCCACCGACCGGCACGCCCACCGCCCCCGGAGCGGCGCGGTCGCGCCAGCGGCGTACGGCCTGGCCGAACTCCCACGACTCCACGCCTCCAGTCTGCCCGGTTCGGCGCGCGTTGTGGTGGCCCTGGCAGTCCTATGAAAAGGGGACCACTTCCTGCGGGCCCGCGCCCGACCCAGACTCGGAGCATGACAACGATACTGATCACCGGGGCGAACAAGGGCCTCGGCAAGGAGACCGCCAGGCAGCTCATCGCCGCCGGGCACACCGTGTACGCCAGCGCCCGCGACGAGGCCCGTGGCCGGGCGGCAGCCGACGAGCTGGGGGCCAGGTTCGTTCAGCTCGACGTGACCGACGACGCCTCAGTCAGCGCCGCCTTCGCTCAGATCGAGGCCGACGGCGGCCTCGACGTCCTGGTCAACAACGCTGGCATCGGGCTGCTCGCGCTCAACGGGCCCGACGCGCTGCGGGTGTTCGACACGAATGCCGTTGGCATCATCCGGGTCACCGAGGCGGCTCTCCCGCTGCTCAAGAGGTCGCAGAACCCGGTCGTGGTGAACGTCTCGAGTGCGCTCGGCTCGTTCTGGGCCAACCACGAGCCATCCCGGCCCGCTTCGAGGTTTCCAGCCATCGTCTACGGCGCGAGCAAGGCGGCCGTCTCGATGCTCACCGTCCAGTACGCGCGGGCCGTCCCGGAGGTGAAGTTCAACGCGGTCGAGCCCGGCTACACCGCGACCGAGCTCGGCGGGGTGAAGAACCCCGGCGGCCGACCGGTCGAGATCAGCGCCCGGATCATCGTCCGGCTGGCCACCATCGGCAAGGACGGGCCCACTGGCACGTTCCAGGAAGACGACGGCGAGCTGGGCTGGTGAACGTCAGTGCTGCGGCTCCCACGGGCTGGTGAAACCGACAACCGGTGACAGCCCGCCCTTCGATGTGGAGAGGCCGTAGGTGTCGATCTCGACGTTGAAGCCGGTCGCGTAAGCGTCGATCATCGTGTGGGTCGCCGGGTTGATGACGATGCCGACGTGCCCGGGATCGGTCATCGTCCCGTCGGCGCCGGCGAAGAACACCAGGTCTCCTGGCTGCACATCAGCCGCTGACACCCTGGTCTCAGTCGCCCACTGGTCTTCCGAGGTCCGCTCGATGTATACGCCGGCCGCGCGGTAGGCCATCATCACCAGCCCGGAGCAGTCGAAGGAGTCGGGGCCGGTGCCGCCGAATAGATACGGCTTGCCGAGCTGTTCCTCGGCGAACTGCAGCGCCGCCGACACCGTCTGGTTCGGTGTCGTCACCGAGGCCAGCGCGCTCGTTTGCGGCGTGCACCCGGTCACCGACGCGGCGACCGTGTAGCCGCCGGCCGCGTACTTCGACGCGTCCGCCTCGACCTCCTGCACGTACCAGGTCGCGTGGTTGTAGGCGAAGATCGCGTCGGCCAGGTCGGTCTTGGCCCCGTGCGCGATCAGGTACTTCGCCGCGCCCGCGATCGCATCGGCGGGATCGTACACGCTGGGGGGCTCGATCCCGTCCTCGGCGGTCGCGAGGGTGGCCCAGTTGTCGGTGGAAGCACCGCCGATGCCGATCTGCATCGGCCCGGCCGCCCCGAACCCGTTCTGCCCGCTGTGCACGCCAGGCAGTGTCGACTGCCCGTTGTCGGATTCCACGGTGCCGATGCCCGCGAGCACGGTCCACGGGATGCCGTACTGCTGCCCGACGGTCTTGTACCACTTCAGGTAATTCGCGGGAATCGAGTTAGCGCTGGCGGACGCCGCGGGCTGGTTGACGGTATTGGTATTAGTGCAGCCGCTGCCGTCGTCGCTGGAGAACAGGCTAATGCCGCCCACGATCAGCATCGGTATGGTGAGCAGCCCGAGCAGCAGCAGGACGGCGCTGCCGACGGCCCCGATGACGATGATCCGTGGCGTGCTGGAGCGCCCCGGCGGACGGAGGCCGGGGGGCCGGATCGGGCTCAGCAGGTTCATGAGTTACCCGCGGACGCCAGTTCAATATCGTTGACCTGCCAGCTAGCCCCGGTGGACTGAACCGTGACCGCGTACTGGCCTGAGGCCGTCTGCGTGCCCTTGGTCGACACTTGTCTCTGGGCGATCGTGACGACGAACGTGATCGACGACGACCCGAATGATCTGATCGAACCGATCGTCCCGCTGCCCGACGACACCTGCCGCTGCGTTGTCCGCAGCGACGCCACCCCTGGCGTCTCGTAGCCGGCGCGCAGCAGGCCACCGAACGACGACGTAACCAGCCCGTTCATCCGCCCGACGTACACCGCGGCACTGTCCGTATACCGGTACGTCTCATAATCTGAGCAAAACGACGTGACCACTCCGGCGGCGTCAGCCAGCTCAGCCTGGGTGAACGGCAGCCAGCTGTAGATGTTCACCGAGCTCGGCGTGGCCGTCCCGGGCGAGCTCTGTGCGACCGGCGTGTCAGCTATCGACGAGGCGACCGCGGCAGGCGTCGGGCTGGCCGACGGCGACGCGGCCGCACCGGTGTCACCCGAGTGGTGGAAATTCGGGCTTACCAGGTAGATACCGAGGACCGCCAGTCCGGCCACCACGATTCCGAACAGCATGCGCTGCTGCCACACCTTGAGTTCCATGGCTACTCGTCACGCCTCTTCGGTCGCAGCCAGAACGGCAGCCGTTCCTTGTGCTCGGCCTCAGCGGGCGGTCCGCCGGAGGATCCGGCGGCACCGGAAGCTCTCGAACCCGCCGCTCCGCTGCCTGACCGGACCCAGCCGGACGAGCCCGCCCCGGATCCGCCGGACGGAGACCGGGTAGCTCCGGTGCCGGAGCCAGCGGAAGCAGGACGCGAACCGGAGGTGCTCGGGCCGAAGAAACTCGCGCCGGATCCAGCGGACCCGGAGCCAGAGCCAGAGCCAGAGCCAGAGCCAGAGCCAGCGCCGGAGGAGCCCGACCCGCCGGACGGACCGGAGCCACCGAACCAGCCGGGGCCGCCTGGCCACGAGGAACGGGATCCGGAGGGCTGCCGCCGCTGCGGAGCCGGTGGCGGTGCCGCCGCGTTCGAGCGCGGCGGCGACGCCGCGTTCCCTGAGCCACTCGGCGATCCGGACCGAGCTGGCGGCGGCGGAGCCGAGCCGCGTCCGGTGCCCGCGCCGGTACCAGTCGCCGCGGCGGAGCCGCGGGCCCAGCCCGGACGTGAACCGCCAGTCTGCCCGGCCGAACCGCTCGCCTCCCCCTCGCGGGTGCGTGGCAGCGGCGGAGCGGACCTGGGACCGCTGTTCCCGGCGATCGGCCAGTTCCTGCTACGCCGGGAGCCCGCGCGCGCCCCCGAGCCGTCGCCGGTACCGGCGGACCCGCTCGCGCCGTTATGGTCCTCTGGTAGTGCATCTGGGCGAAGACGGGCCGCGGTACCGTCCACGGCCGAACCCCCTACGGTCCCCTCGGCCGTGGGGCCCTCGGCAGCACCGCGCGGCGCTAGGCCGGCCGCGACGGCGCCGGTGCCCGCGGCGGCGATCCCGGCCGCCGCGGCCGGGTTGCGGCGCGCCCAGCGGGCCGCGCGGTACGCGGCGACGCCGGGGACGCCGACGGTCGCGGCGCTGGTGCTGTTACGCCGGAAGGACTCACCCGCCTCGCGGAAGTTGTACTCGGCGCGTTCGGTGGACCCGATCATGCCGTAGCCGACCGCGGAGAACAGATGCTGGAATGGCCGACGGTAAATGAATACGGCCACCGTCACCAGCGAGATCATCAGGATCTTGAGCGCCCAGGGCAGTGCCGCGGCCGACGTCCCCATGATGAGCGCGTAACAGTAGAGCAGCACGCTCAGCGCTAGCGCGATCGCCACCTGTTTCATCAGCACGCCGACGAGCATCTCGAACCAGCGGATGGCGACCACCCGCCCGAATCCCGGATGCGTGCCGATAATCAGGAAGAACGGCCCGAGTACCAGCAACAGCAGGAAACCGAGTTTCAGCACGATGAGCGTCAGGGCGATCAGCATGATGAGCAGCCCGGCGGCCACCGCGGCGAACAGTGCCGCGAAGCCGATCTCGAGTCTTGTCGTCCACTGTTTACCCTGGAACAGCGCGTAGACGGCGGGGTTGTTCGCGGACAACTGATCGGCGATGCCGACATAGGTCGCCTGTTTAGCCGCGATGACCGCGGCGGTCGGCTGCTCATTGGTCGCAATCGCCTGCGCCCACAGCAACTGCCGGCCGTACTGGTTGACCACCGTCTGGGGCCCGGTCGCTGTCGTCGAGTACGCGGTCGAGCCAAGCTCGCCGTACAGCCACGGCTCGCACACCAGCACCGACCAGAGTTCGTTCGCGTTCTCGTCGACCAGGCCGTTCGACGAGGTGAACGCGTAATTGCTGGTGACTGACTGCGGGTCACCCTGGGCGACCGGCAGGCAGTTGCCGCCGTTGGTGGCCGGCAGCTTCGCGAACGCGACGTTCAGCACGCCGGTGACGCCGTTGGACACGCTGGTGCCGACGCCGGTGAAGTCAGCGGGCTGGCCGATCAGCCAGATCGCGGCAGCGGCGGCGACGACCATCCACAGCGTGCCCTCGATGGTGCGGGTGGCGCGCTTGCGGATCAGCCCCTGCCACGCCAGCCAGATCGCGCCGAGGATGACGACCACCGACAGGTACGGGAAGTAGATCGCGGCGCCAATCGCCGAGATCACCTTGTCGACCGCGCCCTGCAGCCAGGCGAGGATGCCGTTCCCCGCCGCCGACTGGTAGACGGTGATCGTCAGCCGGTCGAGGGATTTGGCCATGTCGAAGACCATGCCCGCGACGTTGTTGCCGATCAGCGACGTCATGTCCGAGCACTGCAGCCCGTAGGCCGCCCAGGACTGGCCGGCTATCCCGTAGCTGTCGTACAGCGTCTTCGCACCCGTCGACGCGGCGGTCTGCGGGGGCTCGATCATCGAATTCAGTCCGCTGCTGGCGGGTTCCGGTGTCTCGGTGCCGGGCGAGCAGATGTTGTTCAGGTCGCCGATGATGCCGCTGGACCCCGACTGGCAGAGCCCGAGCAGGCTGCCGATGTCGCCGATGCCCGGCACCCCGCAAACCCCGCCGGAGGTCACCGCGGGGGCGGTGGTCGTCGCCGGCTCCACGTACGCGGTCGTCTCCGCGTGCGTCGCCGCCGCGGTGGTCACCGTTCTTGTCGGGTGGGCCGGGCTGGCTGTGGTAGCTGCGCGGGCACCGGGCAACGCGAGGAGCCCGATGACGAGCAGGGCGCCGAGCAGCGCGGCCGCTCGGCCAAGGAGTCGGGTAACAGCCATCGGAGGGCTCCTCTTTTTTGGCTCGTCGGTGCTGCACTATCCAGGCTCTTTGCTGGGTAATGCAGCACCGACCATGATCATCAGCCTGGACTGGGACGCTTGTGCGTCGGGTTGGTGTCGATCCAGTCGCGTAGTTCGTCGGATACCAGGTCGATGCCGATCCGGCCCGCCCGGTCGTCTAGGTCACGGAACACGCACTCGCCATTCCCCAGCGAGCGCAGTACCGCCTTGTGCTCTTCGGTCGGCTCGACACCCAGCAGCGACATCACGTTCGTCACCTCGCCACGCTCGGACGACCTGAAGGCGAACACGCTGGACAAACAGTTGGTCACCTGCTCGTTGAGCAGGTCACCGGCGTTCTGCGAGACGAGGATCAGCGCCGTGTTGCGCGAGCGGCCCATCCGCGATACCTCGGGGACCAGCTTGGCGCCCTCCGGCGTGGACGTGATCGCCCAGGCCTCATCCAGGAAGATCGCCTTCGGCTTGGTCCGCTCGATGCCGTTGAGCAGCCGCCGGGCGAACTGCGACACCAGGTAGAGCAGCGCGACCGACAGCCGCTGCTCGTACGAGTAGTCGTCACGGGCGGTGGTGGTGTCCGGCAAGGTCAGGCCGCCGAGGGTGAAGACGGTCGTCCACCCCTCCGCGTCGATCTGCTGCCCGCCCGCGGGGGCAAAGCACAGTCTCGCGAGACGCATCTCGGAAACCGAGCGCATCACCGCGCCGAGGTTTTTCCACGCCGGATCCTCCGCCTGTTCGAGGTACCTGACGACCTTACCGAGCGACGGCCGCGATCCCCCAGCAACCGCGCCGACGGCCTGGATCATGGCTGACTCACGCTCCTCCGACATGCGGGGAAGCAGGAGCCTGAGGGTCTCGGTGGCCATCGTGCGCTTTTCGGCGAGATCGTCCCCGAACGAGAACGGGTCGAGCAGCCCGGGCGCCGCACTCCCTAGTGGGAGGATGCGCGCCTTACGCCCCGATTTGGACAAGTACTCGACCAGCGATTCGGCGTCACCCTTCGGGTCGATGACGGCCACCGTCGCGCCGCGCAGCGCGAGCTGGTAGATCATCAGCAGCGCCAGCGTCGTCTTGCCACCGCCGGGCTCGCCGGTGACAGCGATCGCCGTAGGCCGGTTCCGCGCCGCCGCCAGCATCGGGTCGAAATGGACGACAGAACGAGCGCGGCCCAGTGTCTCGCCGATGTACGGCCCGATCCATCCGACGCCGTCCGCGATCCGGTCCCCGAGCTCAACGGTCGCGGTCGGCATGCCGCCGGCGATCGTGTACAGCGGCTGCCGCTGCACGTAGGAGCTCACCCGCACCCGGTCCCCCGGCAGCGCCTCGCTCAGCAGCGAGAACTGGTCGCCGGTGGAGTTCACCACGTCGATGCCGATGTCGCGGTAGTGCTCGGTGACCGCCTCCACCCGCCGCACGCACATCTCTCTGGTTGGCGCGGTGATGATCAGCCGGTGCCAGCCGTAGACGAACGGCAGCCGCTCCTTGGTGATCCCGTGCTCCAGCATCCGGGCGGCGGCGATCTGCTCGGCGAGCGCGATCGGCGCCTCCGCGCCGGCCTCGCGGATGTGCGCGTCCATATCCCGGGCGTGCGCCAGCCTGCGGCTGACGTCCTTGCTGGCCTTGGCCGGCGGGATGAGACGCATCCGGGCGGAGACCTCGACCGGGAACGGCAGCGAGTCCGCGTAATGCATCCACGGTTCGCCTTCGGGGAAGCTCATCACGTCGGGGAACCGGGAGAAGCTCAGGAAGGCGGCATAGGACTCGCCTTGCATGTGCTCAAGCCGCAGCAGGGTCCTGCCGTTGTGCACCTGACCCTCGAAGAGCTGCTCGATCTCCCCCGCACCCCAGGTCCGGCGTCGCGCGGCACTTGGCTGGGGCTCGGCCATCGTTCCCATCAGCGTGTGCTGGATCAGCCAGGCGATCTCTCTCGAGGTGGCGTGGCGGGCGGCGAGCGCACTGGCCGCTAGGGCCCGGCCGAGCCGTTCGGCTTGCTCGGTCCATTTCGTGATCTCGTTGGGTGACACGGCTTCGTCGGAGATGCCGAAGCCGCGTTCTGTCATCTTGTAGCCGGTCATCAGCGAGGAGAACACTCCGCCGGAGAGCTGAGCGCGCACCCCGCGCTGGCCCAGCCTGACCCCGATGTAGATCTCCTTGGACCAGAAGTCCTTCGCCCACACGTACTGGTAAGCCTGCTCCAGGTATTCGCGCCAGCCGGGGCCGCCGTCGCTGGTGGCGTCCAGGCCGGTCGCCCAGTCGACGGCGGGGAAGCTGCGGTGCGCGATACGCAGGTGCACCTCAGCGTCCTGCATGCGGATGGCGGCGAGCGCGATGGTGACGTTGGTCGCCAGCGCCTCGCGTTCTTCCGGCGTGGTGAACTCGTAGCTGACGCTCGGCACCCGGTAGTAGGCCCAGGCACTAGCGTCGGTGAGCAGGATCCGGTCATCGAAGTACCGGATCGACAGGCGGTTACGCCCCTTCGTCTTCGTGCTCACGCTCGCTCCTAATTCACTTTGACCGGGGCAGCGGCCATGCCCGCGACGAGCACGCCGGCCAGGGCCGTGTACGCCACGCGGGTCTGGGGCAGCAGCGCGGTCGGCCCAGCCGCGCCGACCGGCAGACCATCGTCCCAGGGGACCCTGACGATGGCACGGCACCGGCCACGGGCCACGGACTCCGCGGCCTCGACGTCGGTCATCGACCGTCTGCTTACGCCGTTGATGAGGGTGACACTGCGCGCGGCGAGATCGTCGAAGCCGTGCGCCTCGAGCCAGTCGCGCGTGCTGGTCAGGCTGGGCGCGGCGTCCCCGCTGGCTGGGACGACGACCACCAGCTGATCGGCGACGTGCAACAGCCTGGTCAGGCCGTTCGGCCCCGGATCGAGCATGGCCAGCGGGTAGTGCTCGCCGAGCTTGCGTGCCAGCAAGGCAGCGCCAGCGTCGTCCAGCTGCCCGCGCCAGCCCCGGCCGGCGGTGATCACGTCGAGCCGTCCGTCCGGCGCCGCGCCGCGGACGCCGTTCTGCGTGCTGGTCTCGCCGATGGTGTTTCCTGGTTCGCAGCGGCTCCCTGGTGGCAGCCCGTCGAGTGCGGTGGATGGCGGCGCGTCCGGAATTCCGCCGTCGAGCAGCGCCGCCACGTCGGCGGCTGGGTGCATGTGCCGTCCGAGCGAGCCGTCGTGCAGGTCAACCGCAGCGACCGGGTGTTCCCGCAGCGACGCGAGAATGTAGCCGGTCATCAGCGCGGTCACGGTCTGCCCCGCCCCGCTGGTGCAGCCCAGGAACAGGATGCGCTTAGGGCCACTGAGCTCCAGCCGGGCCCGGTCGCGGTCGAGGGTCTCCTGGTCGCGCTTGCCTGGCCCCTGGGTCGCACCGGTCACGACCTTGACCTTGCGCCGCCAGTCGAAACCGTCGGCCGCCGTCCGCCCGTTTCCTGGCCTAGCCAGCGCCCGTTCGATGGACGGTACCGGGCGTGCGTACGACGCGGGCGGCGCAGCGGCGGTCGGCGGGTTTGTCGACGCGGGCGGCGGCTGGGGCGGGCTGCTTGGCGCGGCGGAACCGGAGGATGCGGCGAATACCTCGCGCACTACCGGCGGCGGTGGGGCTGTTGCTGTTGCGGGCGACGTCGGCGTTGGTGTCGGCGTTGGTAGCGTCGGCGCTGGCGGCGCGGCCATTGGTGGCGCTGGCATCTCGTGCCGTGCGGCTTTCTGCGGCGCTGGCATCTGCCGCAGTGCTGGCGCTGCTTCTTCCAGCGCTGGCGCATCTGGCGACGCTGCCGCCTCGTGCGACGCCGGCTCATGCGACGCCGCCTCGTGCGACGCTGTGGCCTCTTCCAGCGCTGCCGCATCCTGCGGAGCTGCCTCATCCTGCGGAGCTGGCGTACCGTGCTGCGCTGAGGTGTCCTGGGCCGCTACCGCGCCATGCGCCACTGGCGCATCTTGCGGCACTGCCGCGTCCTGAGGCTCGAGCGTGTCCTGAAGCTCTGCCGCGTCCTGAGGCGCGGGCAGCTCACGCGGCGCACGGCCTTCGGACGTCGCCCTAACGGGTACCGGCGTGCCAGCCGATGCCGGTCCCGGCAGGGCCGTCAGATCGTCGTCGGATGGCACTGGCGCCGGCGCCGGCGCCGGCGCCGGCTCGGCAGACTCCGCCGACTCGGGCGCGGTCTCGGCGCCGAGACGAATGCCATTGCTGTCATTTGTTTCGTCTGCTTCGGGAGCCGCGGCCTGGTCTTCGCGCATTCCGTTTGACGCGCGGAACGCGACGACATCGCCGGTTCCGGTATCTCCCGCAGCGCGGACACGTGAGAAATCTGGGGTCTGCACGCCGTGCGGCCACTTCGGCGGCTCGAATGCCACGACTTGGGGATCCGCCTGTGGCGCGAACTCGATCGCGGCGGAATCCACCACCGGCTCTGGCCTATCCCCATGCGCCACTTCGACCCGAACCGAGGGTCGTGATCCGCCCCTCGCGACTTCACGAACTCGAACCGGCTGCTCCGGTGCCTTACCGGATTCTCGTTGCTGCTCCAGCGGCTGGAGGTCCGGCGGCCGGAGTTCGACTGGCCGCAACGGCGGAGCCAACTCTGCCCGGTTACTCGCTGTCGCCGCGGCCAGTCGCTCAGCCTTGCCCGTGGGCTCAAGCGTCGCGCCGGACTCGGTCACCGTGCGTTCGGCCTTCCGCCGGGCGAGACTTTGCCGCACGAGGATGGCGCGACCGCGCTTGGCCACCTCACCCTGCTTGCGCGTGGCGGGGAGGCGGCTGTGCCACACCTTCGCCACCACGATGATCTCGTCTTTCTCGTCCAGCGGCGCGAGGCGGCACCACACCCGCGGCTCCGTCAGATAGCGGACCTGAGATACCAGCAGTTCAGGCAACCGCTTGTTCTCGATGACCGGTCTGGTTGTCAGCCAGGTAAGCAGCCCAGGGGGCAGTACATAGAGCCAGACGAGATTATGGTTGAACGGCAGGCCGATAGCGACCAGAAGGAGAACATATGGAACCGTGATACCCGCGAATACGGCAATCCAACTTATCGGAAGCGGAGTAGGCAGCCGAAAGTCGTAAAGCTTGTATAGCCGTTTCTCGATACGCCAGATGTTGGTATAAGTGGGCAGATCCACGGAGTGCTCTCCTCAGTCTTAAGGTCAGTGGACCCCGAGAGCGTTCGCTATCCCAGTGGCGAGCGTCTGCACGATACTGGGTGTGTAGAAAACCACAGCGATCGCCACCGCAAGAACGATGAATTGCACGAATCGCGTGATTTCCCGCGTGAAGAGAAAGAACAGTGCGACAATTCCTACGATCCCCAGGAACAGCGGTCCAAACAGACCCTGGAGATACGTAACCAAGCCCTGGGTGCTTATCGCAGCCTGGGGCGCCGCGGCGAGGAGGTGAAGAGACATTATGCTCTCCTTCCAGGGTTATCCAATATCTGGTGATGCTGCCGATGCCTTCGCGGGTGGCCTCCGGCCGAAGCCGATACGAACGCCCGGTCGACATGCGGGCTTGCTGCCGCGGCCGGTTCGCCGGCCGACCGCGTGCTGCGGAAGATGGAATCTCGGGTCATTGACTCTCCATCGGCTGAGTGGAGGCACTGATCTCACTTACATACCATTTTCCGCTTTGCTGGTCGATGACCGACATGTCGTAAGTAGCTGAGAGCTGTGCGCCACCCGCTCCGGGAAGTTGCCAGTTGACGGTCACGGTTATCTCGCGCGTCGTTCCGCCAGTCGGGACGTACATGCTCGCGATCGAGCCGTACGAGACAGCTCCGCCGAGGCCGTTCAGCGTTACACCTGGTGCGAGGAAACGGTTCAGTGTGGCGGTATCTCCGCTCGCGTAGGCTTGGAAAAACGCTGGAAGCTGGCTCATCAGGGCGCTTTGCGCGCTCGGATCTGAGCTGGCCTGCTGCTGACTCGCCGGCTGAATCGTCGACGGCGCAGGCAACCAAGCCGGCTCGCCTGATACTACTATGCCGCCACCGGAGGCATAAATAGGCACGCCCAGTTCCATGAGCTCACCGTTCACCGTGGCTAGCACGGTAACTACGGCATGACTGGCATCCTGTACATCCAGGCCCGCGACATTCGCCGAGTCCAAGCTCAACGTGCCCGATCCGTTCCAGCCGAACTCGGGATCATCCGAGCTCGCATCCGATGGGATGAACTGCGCCAGCTGCTGAGCGCGTGCGTTCTGCGTACTCGGACTGAAGTTCAGGTACACCTGCGCGAATTGCAGCGCGTAGGCGTCGGCAAGCGTGCTGGGGAAACCACTCGACGCACTCGAACTCGCGGCACCGGTTCCCGCATCCTTCGCGGGAACCTCGTCCAACACGATCGCGGTCACTCCGCGGTACGCCACCACGAGCAGCGCTGCCCACAGCAGCACTCGCAGCGGCCATACCGTCCACCGGCCTCCGCCGCCGTTCCACGTTCGTTTCCCGGTGCCGGGCCCATCGGCCCCGACCTCGGGAAATTCGTCAGCGTACACGGTCGATTGCTCAACGCTATCGACGCTAGCAACGCCTGACCTTCGAGCCATCACACCTCCGCTCGCTTCCATGCCGCTACGCTGTGCGCGGGCAACCTGGAAGCGCCCGTTCTACCTGCCGGTCTCCGTGACCCATTGTGCGGCAAAAACCCGTCGTAGGCAGGCATTAGAGCCGATCAAACCGCTGCATGTCGGCATTCATAAACGCCAGCCATGATTCATACAGCGTCACAGCGCCACCACCTGCCGGAGCCGGCAGCTCGATCAAGTTGTCACTCATAGATACGGACCAACTACCGAATCGGTTCACGCCACGTCGAGATAACCATAACACGGAGTGATTTATCCTATTTGTCCGGTTATGCCTTGTCCATTCCCTACTGAGCTGAGCGTCCTGGATGACGTCGACCCCCTTTGACCAGCCACAACAGTGCACGCCGACCCGCACGTGATGGAGACACGCTTTCGACTCATCCCGGTCTCGCACGGATAAAACTTTGCCGGCCACGGGACCTGCGCGACCCCATGGATGGCCCATCGCTGGCGCCAGTGCCCCAGCGATGGGCCATCCATGGGGTGAAGCAACCCCTGGGGTGCGACCCGGGCGGGGTGGGTGAGGCGAGTGAGGTAATGCAAGTACAGGGTGAGGTGAGCGTGGGGTGAGGTGATACATGCATGAGCGATGCGAGCGCTGGTTGAGGTGACACGGGCACGGGCGACGCGGGCGACGCGGACGCGGGTGAGGTAGGCGCGACATGAGTGAGGTGGGTGCGGTGGGTGCGGTGGGTGCGGTGGGTGAGGCGACGCGGGCACGGCGGGGCGGGGCGGGGCGGGGCGGGCACCGACGACACGGAGGGTTAGACGTTGAAGCGGAATTCCACTACGTCGCCGTCTCGCATGATGTAGTCCTTGCCCTCGATGCGGACCCTGCCGACGGCCCGGGCCGCCTGCATCGAGCCTGCCGCCATCAGGTCGTCGTAGGAGATGATCTCGGCCTTGATGAAGCCGCGCTGGAAGTCGGTGTGAATGACGCCGGCTGCTTCGGGGGCGGTCGCGCCAGCCGGAATCTCCCACGCGCGGGTTTCCTTCGGGCCAGCGGTCAGGAAAGTCTGCAGCCCCAGCGCGCGGAACCCGGCGCGGGCGAGTTGCGCGAGGCCGGGCTCCCCCATCCCCGCTTCCGCCAGCAGCTCAGCGGCCTCGTCCTCTGGCAACTCCGCCAGGTCAGCCTCGGTCTTGGCGTCGAGGAAGATCGACTCGGCTGGCGCGACCAGGGCCGACAGCCGTTTCCGCAGGTCGTCGTCGTCCAGTTCGGCGACATCCACGTTGAACACGTAAAGGAACGGCTTGGCGGTCAAGAGATGCAGATCGCGGAGGTCAGAGATTTCGATCCCGGTAGCGGCCGACAGCGGGACCCCGCTGTCGAGTACCCGCTGCGCAGCAGCCACGGAGGCCGCCACCCGCGCTCGTTCTGGATCCCTAGTCTTGGCCTCCCGCTCGAGGCGCGGCAGTGCCTTCTCGACGGTCTGGAGGTCGGCGAGTATGAGCTCTGTCTGGATGGTCTCGATGTCTCGCTCCGGCGAGACATCCCCGTCTACGTGCGTGACGTCGGGGTCGGCGAAGACCCGCACCACCTGGCAGATCGCATCAGTCTCGCGGATGTGCGCGAGGAACTGGTTGCCGAGACCCTGGCCAGTCGACGCGCCGCGGACCAAGCCGGCGATGTCGGTGAACCGCACGCTGGCCGGCACGATCCGGGCGCTGCTGTACATCTCGGCGAGCGACGCGAGCCGGGGATCCGGTACCCCGACGACGCCAACGTTGGGCTCGACGGTGGCGAAGGGGTAGTTCGCGGCCAGCGCCCCCGCCCGGGTCAGGGCGTTGAAGAGGGTGGACTTACCGACGTTGGGGAGGCCGACGATGCCGATTGACAAGCTCACCCCGCGATTCTAGTGGCCGCGAGCGGCCCGCCTCATCAGTCGGCCTGACAGCAGTGCTTTCCGGGAAACCGGCTGGCACATTCCGAGACGCCTGATGCTGGTGGTAACTCAGGTAAGGGAGGTTCCTCAAGCGGCGCGATCATAGTGACGCTACGTCCGCAGATGCACCGGCCAGAACTGGACGAAACGCTCGCTAGCGGGCTAGGCGAACACAGCTCGATAGCGATTCCCGTCTCGCCCGCGTGTCGGCGCGCCATCAGCGGCCCGGCGTGTCAATACTGGACGCATGACCCTGTTCACCGGCCTTCTGGCTGGGATCGTCATCGGGGTGGTGATCGGGTTCCTGCTCGCGCAGGGCCGGTTCGCGGGTTCGGCCGCAGCCGCCACCGAACGGGCCCGAGCCGCCGAGGAACGAGCCGCGCTGGTAGAGCGATCCACCGCGGAGCGTTCGGAGAACGCCGAGAAGCGGATCACCGAGCGGTTCGAGGTGGAGCAGCTCGTCGGCCCCATGAAGGAAACACTGGCCCGCGTCGAGGCGCAGCTCCGCGAGTCCGACATGCAGCGGGCCGCGCTCTCCGAGCAGGTCGCGCTGAGCACACGCGGCACCCAGCAGCTCCGCGATCAGACGCAGGCGCTGGTCACCGCGTTGCGCCGCCCGGAAGCCCGTGGCCGCTGGGGCGAGCTGCAGCTACGCCGCGTGGTCGAGCTGGCGGGCATGACCGAGCGCTGCGACTTCGACGAGCAGGTAGTCGCCGCCGGGGGCCTGCGGCCGGACATGGTGATCCGGCTGGCCGGCGCGAAGAACATCGTGGTCGACTCCAAGGTGTCGCTCGCCGCCTACCTGGAGGCGGTCGAGACGTCATCCGATGAGGTCCGCGTAGCACGACTCGACGCCCATGCCAGGCACGTCCGCGAGCATGTGGACCGGCTCGCCGCCAAGTCATACTGGACCACGTTGCCGCAGACGCCGGAGTTCGTGATCCTGTTCATCCCCGGCGAGGCGTTCCTCGCGCCCGCGCTGGAACGCGATCCCGGCCTGCTGGAATACGCCATCACCCGGCGGGTGCACATCGCCACCCCGACCACGCTGATCTCCATGCTCCGCACCGCACACTACGCATGGCAGCAGGAGGCGCTCTCCGAGAACGCGCGAGCCGTCTTCGACCTTGGCCGCGAGCTGTACGACCGGTTGGCGGGACTGGGCCGCCACGTGGACCGCATGGGGCGGTCACTGAGCAACGCGGTGGCGGCCTACAACCAGACCGTCGGGTCGCTGGAGAGCCGGGTCCTGGTCAGCGCGCGGCGGCTGAACGACCTCGGCGTGGTGGACGGTGAGCTGCCGGGTCCCGCGCCGATCACCGAGCCGACCCGGGTGCTGTCCGCGCCGGAACTCGCGGCGCCGCCCGTTGACGACACCCGCGATGAACAGGAGCGGACCGAGCTGGTCCGCTCGCTGCCGTGACCACGCGGCGGCGGGTGTCCTCTTCGGCGGCGCCCAGACCACAGCCACGCCGCGAGATGGCGCTGTCCGCACGGGGGGCGGTGACCGCGGTGTTCGCCGCCTGTGTGGTCGGCTGCTTCATCGCGTCCTGGACCCGGTGGGACGCGTTCGCCGGCTGGGTGTTCTTCATGGCGAGCGGGCTGGCCGTGTATTACGCGCGTCCGGGGATGCTACTGCCCGTAGTGGTCAGCCCGCCGGTGCTGTTCCTGGTGGCGTGCATATGCGTGAAGGTGGCCACGACCGCGGACCTGCTGTCCGCGATGTCCGCCGCGGTGGTGACGCTGGCTGGCGTCGCCGGGTGGATGATCACCGGGATGGGGCTTACCGTGGTGATCGCGCTCGGCCGCGGAGCCGCCCGCGAGGTCGCCGACCTGATCCAGTCGTTCAGGCAACCCGGCTTCCGTGCGGGTACCTCGGCACGCCGAGGGTTACCTGGCCTTGCGGAGTTCGCGAGGCAGCTGGAAGGACATCTTCTCGGTGACCGCCTCAACCTCCTCGGTGTGGTCGAAGCCGAGGGTGGCCAGCCTCGCGAGCACGCCGTCGACCAGTTCCTCCGGGACCGAGGCACCGCTGGTCAGGCCGACCGTGGTGGCGTCTTCCACCCACTCCGGCAGTAGTTCGGTGGCGTTGTCCACCAGATAGGCGGCGCCGGCGCCCGCGTCCTTGGCTACCTCGACCAGCCGTACCGAGTTGGATGAGTTCCGGGAGCCGACCACGATCACCACGTCGGAGTCCTTGGCGATGACCTTGACGGCGGCCTGCCGGTTCTGGGTGGCGTAGCAGATGTCGTCGCTCGGCGGGTCGAGCAGTTCGGGGAACCGCTCCTTCAGCCGGTCCACCGTCTGAATCGTCTCGTCCACCGAGAGCGTGGTCTGGGAGAGCCAGACCAGCTTCTTGGGGTCGCGGACCTCGACGTCCTCGACACCCTCCGGACCGTCGACCAGCTTGATCCTGGCGGGCGCTTCGCCGGTCGTGCCGACGACCTCTTCGTGTCCCTCATGCCCGATCAGCAGGATGTCGTAGTCCTGGGCGGCGAACCGGCGCGCCTCGTTGTGCACCTTGGTGACGAGCGGGCACGTCGCGTCGATGGCCTTGAGATTCCGCTCTTTAGCGACCTGCTTGACCTCGGGGGCGATGCCGTGCGCCGAGAAGACCACGACCGAGCCCTCCGGCACCTCGTCAGTCTCGTTGACGAAGATGGCGCCCTGATTCTCCAGGGTCTTTACGACATGGGTGTTATGCACGATCTGCTTGCGCACGTATACCGGCGGGCCATACCGGTCCAGTGCCATCTCGACGGCTTGTACAGCCCGGTCAACCCCGGCGCAGTAACCGCGGGGCTTAGCGAGAAGAATCCGCCGGTGGCTCTCAGACATGTCTCCCATGTTAGGCGAGGCCGGCGGACGAGCCGCCAGCCGCTCCAGGTCGCCGTAAACCGGGCGCATTGGGGGGCCTGCCCCAGTGCAGCTGACCTCCGCTGCTAGCTACGATCCGCGTGACATGCGTCACATATGGGGAGATTGTCAGGGATGGTGCTAATGGGGCCGAGCAGGTCGTCCGGCTCATCGGGGCGCGGAAGGTGTACGGCGGCGGCCGTCATCCTCGGGATCAGCACCGGCTAGGGGATCACCGCCGTCGCCAACACTCTGTTCATGGCCGCTGCGGCGCCGCGAGTTCGAGTCACTTCGGCTAGCCGGTGCTACCCGACCGCAGATCCTGCGGGTGGTCGCGGGTGAGGCGATCGTTATCGGCTCGTTGCTGGCGGCGTTGGCCATACCGGCGGTGATCGCGAGCCAGGCTTCCGCACTTCGTCAGATCGCGGGGACCGACCCGTACACCATCCCCTGGACCGACCTCGGCGAGATCGCCGTCCTCGTCATGGCGGTGGCGGTCATCGCGGCCGTCACCGCCGCCTGGGGCGCGACGTGGGCCGGGTGCTGCGCCCGGCGGTCCCGGGTCGGGTGCTGCTGTTGGTGCTGGTGGTGCTCATGAGTGCGGTGAAGCCGTCGGCCGGAGTGTGCCGTTCCTGGGCGGTGCGGCCCTGCCCGTAAAAGAGTGCGGGTAGTGCGACACCAACCAGAAACGGGTCTCGCTGGGAAGCGGACGCTCTGCGATCACTAGCACCACAAGTAACAGGGGAAACACCGGCTCGGGCAGCGGCGCACATCGGGGATTTTCGACCGATCGGATGCTACTTTAGGTAGCTCCGATGTCACATGAGGCGTCCGATCCGGTGAGTGGGCGCGTTGTGTTGCGATATACGGACGGAAGGCGCAAAGATACACGCATCAAACGAACCACCTCGGTTACAAGGTTGTGCTGAGGCACACTGCACTGAGAGTGTCCATCCCCGAGGGAGATAAGTGATATGCGCGTCCCGCAGGTCAATGAGCGGGTGAAAGAAGCCCCAGCACACGCGCTGCGGGCGATGTTCGCCAGCATCGGCCAGCTGCTGCTCTTCACCGATCGGCTTCGCAGCAAGACAGCCGATGAGACCACTACCGAAGAAACCACTGTTCCTGCCCAGGCTGCCGCTCCGAAGACGGAGCAGGCCGAGGATGTGAGCACCCCGGCCGCGACCAGCACGCCAGAGGCCAGCACCACGGAAGCCCCAGAGGCAGCCGCACCGGAAGCCCCGGAGGCCGTCACGCCTGAGGCCGCCGCGCCGGAGGCGGAGGCCGCACCAGCAGAAGCCGCACCGGTCGCGGAGGCAGCAGCCGTCACCGAGGCAGCCGACGCCGCGCTGGCGGAGGCGAAGGCCGAAGCGGACTCAAAGGTCGAGGCGGTCGAGGCGGCGGAGCTTCCGCTGCCGAATTACGACGAGCTCACGATCCCGTCGCTGCGCGCGAGGCTGCGTAACCTGTCCATCCCGCAGCTCAACCAGCTGATCGGCTATGAGCAGGCACACGCGAACCGCAGCGAGGTCATCGCGATGTTCGAGCGCCGGCTCGCCAAGCTCGCCGAGAGCTAATGCACGCAACCGGCACCAGCATGATCGTGGGCAGTTCGGACCGCTATCCGGTCCGAACTGCCCACGATTCGCATCAGGAGACGTGGTGGGGCTAGACACTTCGGCTGAAGCACCAGTACCGGTACGGACCGTGCTGGGACTGGTCGCTGGATGGATCGGGAAGCTGGGGCGGGTCTGGGTCGAGGGCCAGATCGCCGAGGCCACCAAGCGCGGCAACACTGTCTACCTGACGCTGCGCGACCCGGTGGCAGCGGTCTCGGTCCGGGTGATCGCCACCCGTGCCGTGTTCGACGCCGCCGACCCGGCCGTCGGGGCCCGGGTCGTCATACAGGCCAAACCCGACTTCAACCCGAACCGCGGTTCCTTCGCGCTCACCGCACTCGAGGTGCGCGCCGTAGGCATCGGCGAGCTACTTGCGCGCCTCGAGAAGCTACGGCGCCAGCTCGCGGCTGAGGGCCTTTTCGCGGCAGAACGAAAGCGTTCGCTGCCCTTTCTGCCGGAAACAATCGGCTTGATCTGCGGACGCGGATCGGCGGCGGAGAAGGACGTGAAGGAGAACGCCGAGCGGCGCTGGCCCGCGGTGCGGTTCCGCACCGAGGAGGTGGCGGTCCAGGGTCCCTACGCGGCAGGTGAGGTGACCGACGCGCTGCACCGGCTTGACGCCGACCCCGAGGTAGACGTGATCGTCATCGCCCGCGGCGGCGGTTCAGTCGAGGACCTGCTGCCGTTCTCCGATGAGAGCCTGGTCCGCGAGGTCGCCGCGAGCAGGACCCCGGTGGTTAGCGCGATCGGGCACGAGCAAGACACGCCGCTGCTGGACTACGTGGCCGACCTGCGCGCGTCCACTCCCACCGACGCGGCCAAGCGAATCGTGCCCGACGTCAGCGAGGAACTCAGCAAGATCAGGCAGTACCGTGATCGTGCCACCCGCTGCGTCACCGGCTGGCTTGACCGGGAGACCGCCTGGCTGGAAGCGGTCAGGTCTCGCCCGGCGATCGCTAACCCGGTACGCGAGATCGACCGCCAGGGCGAACAGATCGACACCCTGAGAGCGCGCGCCCGTACGAACCTAGACGGACGGCTGCACCGAGCGGAGGACGACATCAAGCACACCAGGGCGCGGCTACTCGCCCTGTCCCCCGCCACCACCTTGCGCCGCGGCTACGCGATCGTGCAACGCGAGGACGGCGCCGTGATCCGGGACTCCGCCGACGTCAAGACGGGAAACCGGCTCACGATACGCCTGGCGGAGGACCAGCTGAGCGCGGTCGCGGAGTAGGCTGGCACCCGTGACAGATCGTGACTCTCTTAGCTACGAGCAGGCACGAGACGAGCTTGCGAGCGTGGTGAAGCGCCTGGAGGCGGGCGGGCTCACTCTCGAAGAATCCCTGGAACTGTGGGAGCGCGGCGAGAATCTCGCCGCCATCTGCGCGCAGTGGCTGGAGGGCGCCAGGGCCAAGCTCTCGGCGGCGATGGCCAAGCGAGACGGTGACGGGGACCAGGCCGACCCGGATGCGCCGTTTTGATCAAAAATAATGCCCTACCCTGGAGTAATGCGCGTCGACATCTGGAGTGACGTCGTGTGCCCCTGGTGCTATCTGGGGAAGGCGCGATTCGCCAAGGCGGTAGAAAGCTTCAGCGGGCCGGTGGAGGTCGTCCACCGGTCGTTCGAGCTGGACCCGGGCTGGCCGGCCGGTGAGAGCGTCTCGGTCAACGAGATGCTGTCGAGAAAGTTCGGCATGCCGCCCGAGGCGGCCCGACAAGCCGAGGAACGCGTTGCCGGGCTGGCGCGGGCCGAGGGGCTGGGCTTCCAGGTCGAGCGGCCATACGGGAACACTTTCGACGTCCACCGCGTGATGCACGCGGGCGGCGACGCCGCCCGCGAAGCGATCGATCACGCGTATTTCGCTGAGGGACGCGACATCTTCGATCCAGCGGTGCTCAACGAGGTCACCGGCATCACGCTCAACGGCGACGATTTCGCCGACGAGGTTCGCGGCGATGAGCGGACGGCTCGCGACCTCGGGGTGACCGGCGTGCCGTTCTTCGTGTTCGATGGCAGGCTCGCCGTGTCGGGCGCGCAGCCCACGCAGACGTTCGCCGAGGCACTGAGGGAGATCCAATGACCGAGACCCCCACCCCGAGCCCGCAGGCCCCGGACCGGAACCTGGCGCTCGAACTCACCAGGGTCACCGAAGCCGCGGCGATGGCAGCGGCGCGGTGGGTGGGACGCGGCGACAAGAACGGCGCGGACGGCGCGGCCGTCAACGCGATGCGGATGCTGATCAACTCGGTGTCCATGCGCGGCGTCGTGGTGATCGGCGAGGGCGAGAAGGACAACGCCCCGATGCTGTTCAACGGCGAGGAGGTAGGCGACGGCACCGGCCCGGCCTGCGACGTAGCCGTCGACCCGATCGACGGGACGCGGCTCTGCGCCAACGGCATGCCGAACGCGGTCTCCGTCCTCGCGGTGTCCGAACGCGGGTCCATGTACGACCCGAGCGCCGTGTTCTACATGAAGAAGCTGGCCACCGGGCCGGAAGCCGCCGACGTCGTGGACATCGACGCGCCCGCGGCGGCCAACATCAACGCGGTGGCGAAGGCCAAGGGCATCTCGCCGCAAGACGTGACGGTGGTGATCCTGGACCGCGAGCGGCATCTTGGGCTGATCGAGGAGGTCCGGGCGGCCGGGGCGATGATCCACCTGATCACCGACGGCGACGTGGCCGGGGCGATCATGGCGGCCCGCGAAGGAACCGGCATCGACCTGATGCTCGGCAGCGGCGGCACGCCGGAGGGCATCATCGCCGCCTGCGCGCTGAAGTGCCTCGGCGGAGTCATCCTCGGCAAGCTCGATCCCCGCGACGCGGCCGAACGCCGCAAGGCACTCGACGCGGGCCACGACCTGTCCCGGGTGCTCACGACCGACGATCTCGTCTCCTCCGACGACGTGTTCTTCGCCGCGACCGGGATCACCGACGGCGAACTGCTGGCCGGCGTGCGTTACTCCCGCGGCGGGGCGCGCACGCACTCGCTGGTGATGCGATCGCGCTCTGGCACGATCAGGAGCATCAAGAGCGAGCACGCACTCTGGAAGCTGCGCGCCTACAGCTCGATCAACTTCGGCTGACGGCGTCGGCCGGGGTGCAGTAGAAGACGTGCGCCGATAGCTGCTGACAGTGGGCCGCCACCCAGGCCAGCCGCGGATCGGCGGTGGATGCCGCCAGGACCAGGTGGAACTCGCCGTTGGCCACGTCGCTGCGGAGCTGGGACAGAGCCGGGTATGGCGTCGTGCCGTCGAATCCGCCGATGGGCAGTACCTCGGCGCCGCTCTCGTCGATGTAGATGGACGCCAGGTACCCGCTTTGCACGGCGAGCAGGTCCGGCGCCCCGGCCGCTAGCTGCTCGAGTCTGGGCACCGTCCTGGTGCGCACCAGGTTCAGCTTGGCCGGAACGCCCGCCAGGAGCCGGGCAAGCTGCGGCTGCTCGAAGGGCGTGTCGAAGGCACTCTCGTGATTGGCCACCATGGTGACGTCCGCGACGACCGGGGCTAGCAGCACGGCGGTCAGCGCGGCGGCCACCATGAGCCGCCGGTCCACGAGAATGACGAGCACGGCGACGACGCCGACGCAGATCACCGCCAGCCGCAGCCAGCCGGGCAGGTGCGCGCCATTGGCCGGGATCAGCCAGGCCGCGTAGCCGACTGTCCCGGCGGTCACCGCCGCCGCGATAGCCGGGCGAGTCCGGGTTATCGCGATGCCGAGCAGCGCGCCGATCGCCGGTGCCAGGGCAGCCGTGTAATAGGTCTGCAGGGTGGTGATCACGCTGAAGACCACGGTGAGCGTCAGCAGCCAGCTGCCCCAGAGCACGTAACACGCCCGGAGCGGATCACCTCGGGGCCGACGGCGAAGGCTGACGATGCCGCCCAGACCGGCCAGCAGGGCCGCCGGAAGCAGCCAGCCGGTATCGCGGCCGAGGTCACCGGACAGCAGCCGTCCGGCGCTCGGTGTCGTGATCGGGAGGCCCGTGTTCACTCCTAGCTGCGAGCGCAACAGCAGAGTGGGGGTCTGGTCGCCGAACCGGCCGAACCCGTTGTAGACGAACACCTGCGCGTACAGCGAATCGTTCGTGCTGCCATCGGCGTACGGGCGGCTGCCCGCCGGTACCAGGGACACCGCCGAGATCCAGGCCAGCGAGACGATGCCCGCGACGAGGCCCGCCACGACGACCTGCCGGAGCCTGCGCGGCAGCGACGCCGGGCCGTCCACCAGGTAGGCGAGCGCGAAGGCGGGCAGCACCATCCACGCCTCGATCATCTTGGCCTGGAACGCCAAACCTACCCAGAACGCGGCGAGGACCAAGGCCGCCTTTTTGCCGGTCACAGCGGCGGACACCGCGTCGGCGGCCAGCACCAGCAGCAAGATCATCAGTGAGTCGGAGATGTTGCCGCGGTCGAGCGCGACGGCGGCCGGGCTCGCGGCCAGGATCAGCGCCGCGATCAGCCCCGAGGTGTGTCCCGCCAGCCTTGACACCGCGCGATACAAGACCAGGACCGCCGCGATGCCCTCGACCGCCTGCGGGATGACCATCGCCCAGGTGCTGAAGCCGAACGCCTTGACCGACAGCGCCTGTACCCAGAACGCTCCCGGCAGCTTGTCCAGCGTGATGGTGCCCGCCGGATCCATGGCACCGAAGATGAAGTTATGCCAGTTCAGCGACATGCTGCGGACGGATGCTTCGTAGTAGAACTCCAGCATGTCCTGGCCGCTCGCCCACAGGTAGGACAGGCCGGCCAGGACAGCTATAACGGCCAGCGCGATGAACCGGGTACGCGGCCGGAGGTCACCCTCCACCCAGGCCAGCGTAGACACCGATTGTCACGTTTACCTCACGGCGGCGGCGAGCTCCCGCAACGCGGCGGTAGTCATCGCCATGTCCATGCAGGCGTCGGTAACGGACTGCCCGTAGGTGAGGGTGGCCGGGTCGCCAGGTGCCTGCTTGCCCGCGACCAGGAACGACTCCAGCATGACGCCGTTGATCCCGCGCTCCCCCGCCCTGATCTGCTCAGCGAGCGACTCGGCCACCAGGGACTGGCGACGGTGGTCCTTGCCGCTGTTGCCGTGGCTGGCGTCCACCATGATCCGGCGTGGCAGGCCTGCCCGCTCGATCAGGTCAAGTGCCTTAGCGAGATCGGCTGGCTCGTAGTTCGGTCCGGAGCGGCCGCCGCGCAGGATCACGTGGGTGTCGGGGTTCCCCGCGGTGGAGACCACGGCGGCGGCGCCGAACTGGGTCACGCCGAAGAACGTGTGCGGGCTGGACGCCGCCCGGCAGGCGTCCACCGCCACCTGGACGTCGCCGTCCGTGCCGTTCTTGAATCCGACCGGCATCGACAGGCCGGAGGCGAGCTGGCGGTGCACCTGGCTTTCGGTGGTGCGGGCGCCGATCGCGCCCCATGTCACGGTGTCGGCGATGTACTGCGGGGTGATCGGGTCGAGCCACTCGCACCCGACCGGCATGCCGAGCTCAAGAATGTCAAGCAGCAAGCGCCTGGCCGTGCGCAGCCCGCGGTGCACGTCGTAGCTGCCGTTCATGCCGGGGTCGTTGATCAGGCCCTTCCAGCCGGTGACCGTGCGGGGCTTCTCGAAGTAGACCCGCATGACGATCAGCAGTTCGTCCTTGAGCTCTTCGCGCAAGGCCGTCAGCTGCTGGGCGTACTCAATCGCGGCCTTCGGGTCGTGAACGGAGCAGGGGCCGACGATGGCGAGCAGCCGCCGGTCGGTTCCGTCGAGTACTCCGCGAACCTCGGTGCGGCCGAGTTCGACGGTCTTGGACTCCGCCTCATGCAGCGGCATCTCGTCGATGAGCGCGGCCGGTGACAGCAGTGGTTCGTAGCTCGTGATCCGTGTATCCCTGACAGACATCAGGTCTCCTTCCGGGCGCGACCGGCGCTCGGGTCCCGGCTCGCCCCATGTTATTGGTGGCTCCGGGCTTGGTGGTGTTTAGCGCGCGCAAACTGACGCGGCGGCTCCGCCCGGAGCCCGCGTAAAGCGCCAATACCACCGTGACACGGCACCGATGTTACACGGTTTTTAGCAATCCTCGGCCGCGCGGGGCCTCCCCGTCCCGCTTGCCCTACATGTAGTAATTATATGACTACAAAACGATGTTGACTAGTCTGTCCGGTGCCCCGTCTCGTT
>JBEKHI010000003.1:0-57463 GCA_050012355.1 Streptosporangiaceae bacterium
TACGCGCAGCCGCAAGGTAACTGGTGTGGACGATGAGGTCTTCGACTTGGACCAGCTCAGCGAGTCCGACCGGCGTGGCCTATCGGGCGAGGCGCTGCTGATCGCGACGATCAACCGGGCGCGCACCGGCCGGATGACCGATGTCGTCGCCACCATCCAGGCCGAGCAGGACCGGGTGATCAGGTCGGGGCTCCAGGGCGTGCTGGTCGTACAGGGCGGCCCGGGGACCGGCAAGACGGTGGCCGCGCTGCATCGCGCCGCGTACCTGCTGTACACGCACCGGACCACCCTGGAGCGGCGCGGTGTGCTGGTGATCGGGCCCAACGGTACGTTTTTGCGTTACATCAGCCAGGTGCTCCCGTCACTCGGCGAGACCGACGTGGTGTTGCGCACCATCGGTGACATGTTCCCCGGGGTGCACGCGGTCGATACCGAGGACCCGGCGGCGGTCCTCAAGGGCTCCATCCAGATGGTGAAGGTGCTCCGCCAGGTGATCACCGGGCGGCAGCACATCCCGTCCGGCGACCTGGCGATCACCGTCGATGGCGTGCGGATGACCGTTACGCGTGATGCTTGCCTCCGGGCCCGGGACAAGGCCCGCGGGCTCCGCAAGCCGCACAACGTCGCGCGCAAGCTCTTCATCACCGAGATGCTCACCGCGCTCGCCCGCGCGGAGGCGCGCACCCTTGACCGGCCGCTCGAGGGCGAGGACGTGCCGTTCGCTCGTGCCCGTTTGTGGGACGAGCAGCCGGTGCGTGACGCGCTCGACCCGCTGTGGCCGCTGCTGACCCCGCAACGGCTGCTCGCCGGCTTCTACGCGGCGCCGACCGGCGTTTCTTCATCAGAACGGCGTTTGCTGAGTCGCCCGGATGCCCCCGATGCCTGGACGGTGGCGGACGTGCCGCTGCTTGATGAGGCGGCCGAACTGCTCGGCGTCGATAATTCGGCGCAGCGGCGGGCGCGGCGCGCGGTGGAACGTGAGCGGCGCCTGGAGGAGAAGTACGCCCGCGAGGTGCTTGAGATCACCGGGATAGTCGACCTTGGCATGGTGGACGCCGCGACTCTCGCCGAATGGAACCGGGACAACGGCCCGGCGCTGACCACCGCCGAGCGGGCGGCGGCCGACCGTTCGTGGACGTACGGGCACGTCATCATCGACGAGGCGCAGGAACTGTCCGCGATGGCCTGGCGGATGGTGCTGCGCCGCAACCCGTCGCGCTCGATGACGATCGTCGGCGATGTGGGGCAGACGGGCTCGCCGGCCGGCGCCGAGTCCTGGGAATCGATGCTGGGCGCGCGGTTCCGTGAGGAGCGGCTCACGGTCAACTACCGGACCCCGTCGGAGATCATGGCGGTGGCGGCGGACGTGCTGTCGTTTGCGGCCCCCGGTGAGGAGCCCCCCGAGTCCGTCCGCGCCGAGGGCGTGCCTCCCCGGGCCATTCCCGGGTCAGCCGATACCGTCGCGCGGGTGGTGCAGGCCGAACTGAAGGAGCTGGCGGCGGCCGAGGGTGGCACCCTCGCCGTTATCGCGCCGCCGGACCAGATCGCGGAACTCGCGGCCGCGGTCCCAGCGGCGGTGCCCGGTGACCAGCCAGCGGCGCTGGACGCGGAGGTCGCGCTGCTCACCGTGGCGCAGGCCAAGGGCCTGGAGTTCGACCGGGTGGTGCTGGCTGACCCGGCCGGAATCCTGACCAGGTCACCCAACGGCGGTCGCGACCTCTACGTCGCGATCACCCGCGCCACGCACCGGCTCACCGTCGTGTACTCCGGCACCCTGCCGGATTGCCTGCGGCGGCTCGAGCCAGCGACGGTCGGTACTGCCTAGTTGGTGGCGTTGAGCGCGGTTCCCATGTTGTTGTAGGCGCCGGACAGCGCGATCAGCGACTTCTGCAGCTTCACCAGCCCGGAGTTATAGGTCGACGCGCTGGTTGTCGCGCCCTCGGCGTTGAAGTCGTTAGCGGTGGCGGTCGTGTCGGACACCAGCGTGTTCAGCGCCGTGGTCGCCTTCGAGCCGGACACCGGGACCGACTGAAGCTGAGTCGCGACCCCCGCCAGGTCGCCGCCGATCGACTTGTCGAGCGCCCCGAGGCAGGACAGCTGCTGGTTGCAGGACTCCACCTTGGATGTGTAGGAGTCCAGCGCGCTATTCACCGTGCCAAAGTCCGACTGGATCGTGGTCGCCGCTTGCTCGTTGACGACCTTGTTGATGCCGGAGGAAGCGACGGCGATCTCCGCCGCGACAACCCCGGCGAGCACGATCACGCCAAGGGCGATGTAGAAGACGACCAGCCTCTTCGCGCCGGTAGACAGCGTCAGAAGCCATGAATTCGGGGTTGCGAAGGGGCCAGGCTGCGCGGTGGCGGTTTCTCCGAAGGCGGGCTGCTCGGTTGCGGTGGGCCACTCTGTTGTCGTGGGCTGGCCTATCGTGGCGGGCGGCTGGTCGCCGAACAGCCCGCCCGGGTAGGCGCTGGTCAGCATGTACTCGTAGCCGTACACCCGGATGCTGTAGCGCAGCACCGCGGAAAGCGCCTCGTACAGGGTGTCCGGCATTCGTCCGGCGATCAGAACGATCAGCCAGGTGATGAACCCCATGATCGTGAAAGCGCCGTAGCTGAGGAAACCGAGGAGCAGCGTGACCGGGATCAGCAGGAAGCAACGGAACAGGACGGCTAGCCGGTTGAGCTTTCCTGGTCGTACCGCTACCCGCACCGGATAGTCGGAGTCGCCGAGCTCGAACGGCGGGTACTTGTCGGTGAGCAGCATGATGTAGGCGGCCACTCTGGTCTGCCAGCGCAGCACTCCG
Source organism: Streptosporangiaceae bacterium (assembly GCA_050012355.1). GTDB lineage: Bacteria > Actinomycetota > Actinomycetes > Streptosporangiales > Streptosporangiaceae > JBEKHI01. The sequence continues at coordinate 2,804 of JBEKHI010000003.1, forward strand.
GTGAGGAAGTCGGCGGCGAAATCGGGCAGCTGTCCGGTGAACAGAGCGCCGAACCAGCCGATGCCGAGCAGCACACCAGCCGCGATGTTCAGCGCATAGAGCACGACTAGGTGCGGTATCGCCAGGATGATGCGAAACAGCACGGTCACCCGACGCTGCTTGGCGGATGGCGCGATCGCGAGCAGGACCGGCGCCAGCGGCTCAGGTTCTGGCGGCGAGTAGCCGGTCCCCGCGGCCGCGCCCCATTGCTCGTTCGAGTAGTCAGTCATCTGTCCCCGTCCCGTGTGTCGCGTTCGTCTCAGGGTGAGTGTTCCAGCCAAACTGGTAAGCATTGCAGAGACGATGCTGAAGCGTGACAAAAGAGACACTGCGGTGTGGCCAGCGAATGCTGGGCACAGATGGCGGTCACCGGTTGTTAATAGAGATGCGGGGTAGTCACGACAGTGGCACTATCAGGGAACCCGATAATTCTTGGAGGACAATGACTGTCACCGGAGAGCTAGACCTCGAGGACCGGCACGCGCTGCGCCGGGTCGCGGGGCTCTCCACTGAGCTGACCGACGTATCCGAGGTCGAGTACCGGGCGCTGCGCCTGGAACGCGTCGTGCTTATCGGCGTGTGGACCGAGGGTACCCAGGCGCAGGCCGAGAACTCGCTGCACGAGCTGAGCAGGCTCGCCGAAACGGCGGGTTCAGAGGTACTCGACGGACTTATCCAGCGGCGAGGCAAGGTCGATGCCGCTACCTACGTCGGTTCCGGCAAGGCCAACGAGCTGGCGGGGATCGTGTCGGCGATGGGCGCCGACACCGTGATCTGCGACGGCGAGCTCAGCCCTAGCCAGCTACGCAGGCTGGAAGGCGTGGTCAAGGTAAAGGTCATTGACCGGACCGCGCTGATCCTCGACATCTTCGCCCAGCACGCGCGCAGCCGCGAGGGCAAGGCCCAGGTGGAGCTGGCGCAGCTGCAATACATGCTGCCTCGACTGCGAGGCTGGGGCGAGTCGTTGTCCCGGCAGGCTGGCGGCCGGGTCGCGGGCGGCGGCGGCATCGGTACTCGTGGTCCTGGCGAGACCAAGATCGAGACCGACCGGCGCCGGATCCATACCCGGATCAGCAAGCTCAGGCGTGATCTGTCCGCGATGTCGACCGGGCGCGAGGTGCAGCGCGGGCGCCGCAAGCGGAACGCTGTGCCTTCCGTCATCATCGCTGGCTACACCAACGCCGGTAAGTCTTCGTTGCTGAACGCGCTGACCGGGGCGGGCGTGCTGGTCCAGGACGCGCTGTTCGCGACGCTGGATCCGACCGTCCGGCGCGGGCATACGCCTAGCGGCCGGGACTACACCCTGACGGATACCGTCGGATTCGTCCGGCATCTGCCGCACCAGCTAGTTGAGGCATTTCGCTCAACTCTGGAGGAATCGGCGGAAGCGGATCTAATTGTGCATGTAGTCGACGGTTCTGATGCTGATCCGCAGGCACAGATCGCGGCTGTCCGGGAAGTTCTCAATGAGATCGGCGCTGCCGAGGTACCGGAACTCATTGTGATCAACAAGACGGACGCAGCCGATCCGCTGGCCCTGGAAGCTCTCCGGCTGCGTGAGCGCGGCTGCGTGCTGGTCTCCGCCCGTACCGGTGACGGAGTGGACAAGCTGCAGGCCGCGATCGAGGACGCGCTACCGGAGCGGGACCGGGCGGTTAGCGTGGTGGTTCCGTATTCTCGTGGCGACTTGGTCGCTCGCGCGCACGCCGAAGGAGAGGTGCTGCACTGCGAGCATCTGGCCGAAGGGACGATGCTGCAGGCGAGGGTACCTCCGGGCCTTGCCGCGGAGTTCGTGCCGTTCGCCGCTGCGTCGGCTACCGGTGACGATTTCGCTCACGCAAAGTAATTGCCCGAGGCTATGCTGACGTTTGCAAATAACAATGCGTGAAAGCATGCCTCGGGAAACCTGTGAATTCTCTGAAGGGGTTGTGCCGGGTAGTCTAGGTGCAATACCGTGACTGAACCGATATGTAGGTCGCGGGTGCGTATAGCGCCGCTCCCGAGGCACGTCCGGTCAACACCGCAGAGTGCCGCGACGGAGTAACCCACCATGGCAGGTGACCGCAGATGATGGATGGAACCGCCACCCTTGGTTCCTGTTGTGCACGGGGTTGCCAGTGACTGCCCGGCTGCTGACCAATATTGGTCGCCTATGGACCGGATCGGAAATCCTGAGCAACGCGGCGATCGTCACTAACGACGACCGGATCGCGTGGGTCGGGCCGATCGCGGAGCTGCCGCGCAGCCTGCCGGGCGTCGTGGACGACATCGTCGACGTCGACCTGGTGGAGAACCTTGGCGGCGGTCTTGTCACGCCCGGCCTGATCGACGCGCACACGCACCCTGTCTACGCCGGTAACCGCTACGCGGAGCTGGCGATGCGGTCCAGCGGCCTGACGGACAACGAGATCAACGCGGCGGGCGGCGGAGTCATCTCGACCGTCACCGTGACCCGTGGGACCGACCCGTGGACGTTGTGCAACGGGGTGAAGGAGCGGCTGGTCGCCTGGCTGGCGTCCGGGACCACCACGATCGAGGCGAAGACCGGCTATCACCTGACTCGTGACGGTGAACTCGCCGACGTCCGGATGCTGCGTTCGCTGGAAGACGAGCCGGGGATGCCCCGCGTGCACGTGACCTTCCTGGCGGCGCACACCGTGCCACCGGAGTACTTCGGCCGCCGCTCGGACTACATCGACGCGGTTGGCAACTGGGCCGCCGACGCGGCAGCGGTGGGCGCCGACAGCATCGACGTGTTCTGCGACGACACTGGATTCACCGCTGACGAGGCGCGCTGGATCCTGTCGGCGGGCCGGCGCTGCGGGCTCATTCCCAGGCTGCACGCCTGCGACGAGTCACGCACCGGTGCGGTGCGCCTAGCGGCGGAGCTTGGCTGTGCCTCGGCGGACCTGCTGCACGGGGCCACCGACGAGGACGTGGCGGTACTCGCCCGCAGTGGCGTCGCCGCCGTCATCTGCCCTGGTACGGACCTGCAGCATGACGTGCGCCCGCCCGTTCGCACCATGCTTGACAAGGGTGTCGCGGTCGCGCTTGGTTCTGACCACACGCCGGGCGGCAACGGAATCACGTCGATGCCGGTGGTGATCTCGCTCGCCGTCTCGTACCTGGGGATGAGCGTTGCCGAGGCGCTGCGGGCCGCGACGATCGGCGGAGCGCATGCGCTGCGGGCGCAGGATCGTGGCGCGCTAGCGCGCGGCAGGCTCGCCGACATCGTGCTCTGGGACGCCGACCACGAAGGCGCGTTCGCGTGGTCCTACGGACTACGTCCTCGCCGGGTGTGGCGCGGCGGAGAACCTGTTCCATTCTGAGCCGCCCGCTCCGTTCCGAACGCAAATTCTCGGGTAGTTGCAGGGCATGTTGAAAATCAGGCGGTGGCGTAACAGCAGGCGGAAAGTTGTCTGGTCTGAACCCCAGCTTCCGGACTTTGTCAAGATCAACCCCAACAGTCCGCCCGGGTCGGCCGAAGGACTGCAGCCTGGCGACCTCACGATGACGGCGGTCGCCCAGGAGTTCCTCAATGCGGAGGAGCCCGAGTCCCCGTTATCCACTACGGTGATGAGGTGAGCACCGCACCTGTCACCGTGATCGTCGGCGAGGAAGAATTTCTTGTCGACCGGGCGGTTCGTGAGCTGGCCGCGGCGGCGCGATCCGGCGTGGACCCAGCTCCCGACCTGCACGACTCTGAGGGTGCGGCACTCGTGCCTGGTGAGTTCACCACGCTGACATCCCCGTCGTTGTTTGGCGGCGGCAACATCGTGGTGATCCGGGCCGCGCAGAACGCGGTCAAGGATGTCGCCGCCGAGATCACCAGGTACGCCGCGTCCCCTGACCCCGAGGTGACGCTCGTCCTGACGCACCCGGGCGGGGCCAAGGGCAAGGCGCTGCTGGCGGACCTGACCAAGGCGGGCGCCCAGATCGTGCAGTGCCCGAAGCTGACCAGGTTCTCTGAACGGGTGGAGTTCATCCGCGCCGAATTCCGCCGGGGTGGCAGGAAGGTCGACGAGGACGCGGTGCGGGCGCTGCATGACTCGGTGGGTTCTGACCTGCGTGAGCTGGCCGCGGCCTGCGGGCAGCTCATGAACGACACCGAGGGACGGATCAGCGGCGAGCTGGTGAGCCGTTATTACCGCGGTCGCGCCGAGGCGACCGGGTTCACCGTGGCGGACAAGGCGGTGGAGGGCCATCTGGCGGAGTCGCTGGAACAGCTCCGCTGGGCGCTGTCCACCGGAGTAGCGCCGGTGCTGATCTGCAGTGCGCTCGCCCAGGGCGTCCGGATGCTCGGCCGGGTAGGCGCCGCGCCGCGCGGAGCCTCAGCCGCCTCGCTGGCGGCGCAAGTCGGGGCGCCGCCGTGGAAGATCGACCGGGTACGGCAGCAGCTACGTGGCTGGCAGCCGGACGGCGTAGCGCAAGCCCTGCGGGCAGTCGCCGAGGCAGACGCCCAAGTCAAGGGAGAAAGCGTCAGCGCCAACTACGCCCTAGAACGCGCCATCCGCCGCATAGTAGCCGCCCGCGCCTGACCCCGCCCGCTGCGGCATAAGCGCTGTCGATGGCCCATCGAGGGGGCTATACCGCCCGATGGCCCATCGCTGGGGTCGCGAGAGGCGTGCTGAACCTGGCGCAAGGGGTATTCCGGGCGCGGCGAACCTGTCCGGCTGGCTGGATCTGGGTACGACAAAGTCCGTAGCGGTGGGCGGGACCCGTAGCTACGGACTTTCGCTTGAGTGGTCAGGCCTTCTCGAGCTCGGCGAGACGCTTGGCGATGGCGGACTTGCGGTTCGCCGCCTGGTTCTTGTGGATGATGCCCTTGCTGGCGGCCTTGTCGAGCTGGCGGGTCGCGTGCCGGAGGGCCACGGTCGCCTCTTCGACGTTGCCGCTGTCCACAGCCTCGCGGAACTTCCGCACGTTCGTGCGGAGGGCCGACTTGGCGGCCTTGTTGCGCTGGTGCGCCTTCTCGTTCTGCCGGTTGCGCTTGATCTGCGACTTGATGTTCGCCACGCGTTACTATCCTTCACGTTGAGTCTGTAGGCGGCGCCACGTCCGGCGCGGCGGAAACCCGTAACCGCGCGGTCTCGCTGGGAAGGCGCGCTGACGAAGGATATCCGAGTCACCCCCCAGACCCCAAACGGAACGCAAGATCTCCCGGTAGTTCCTGCGGCTCGACCGCGCCTCAAACTGCCCCGGATCGTTCTCGGGATCTCTTCGGGGCGTCGGGGCCGACCGATCCTGGGCGGTGCGGCGCTGCCCCGCAAAGAGTACGGGCAGGGCCGCACCGCCCAGGATCGCCGAGGACGCAGGCAGCCGGGTGAGTGGCTAGGACGCGGGGGAGACCCAGCCGGAGCGGTAGGCGGACAGGTCGGCGGCGCTCGGAGCGGGAACAGCGGCCGCGGCCCCGGGCGGCGGCACTACCAGGCCGACGCCGACTACCAGCCGCCCATGGCCGCCGCTGGCGGCCAGCGCTGGGGCGCCCGCGCGGGTGAGGCCGGCCCGGACGCCGGTCAGCGCGGCGGTTACCGTTTCCGCGGAGCCGTGGTGGCCGGTGGTGCTTTCGGTGAACGCGGGAACCCCTATGAGCAGCGAGGCGCCGGTGCCGGAGACCGCGGTCACGGCGGCGCGGGTCTCGCGGGAGACGTAGCCGCTGTACCAAGACGGGAACGGCAAGCCGGTGCTGTAGGCGAGCACCGTCACCTGGGTCGCGATGGCCGCCACCCGGGACAGGTACGCCGCGGTCCAGAACACTGGATGCCCGAGCACCAGCGAAGCGGGCACCGCCAGGCCAGCCAGCGGCTCCACCTTGGGCGTCATCACGCCGAGCACCGATGGCCGCAGCGCGCGCAGCGAGGTCAGCAGCGTGAGCAGCCCGGAATCATCGTTGGCGACCGGTCCGAGATCGAGCTGCAACCCGGAGAAACCAGAGAGCAGCAGAACACGAGCAGAAGCCACCACAGCAGCCCGCGTCGCGGCGGAACCAACGTCGAGTCCGCCGACGCCGACCGCTCCGGTGACCCAGGCGAGAACCCGGTGCCCGCGCAGCGACCGCGCGAAGGCGACCGCTCCGGGCGCGGGGGTGAACTGCCCAGAGGCGGCGAAACGACCGGCGAACAGGTTCACCTCAGAGATGCCAGCGGGAACCGAACCCCCAGGAGAAACCCAGACCGCGTCCGAGCCAGACGACCGAGCCCAGGATGCAAGACCGCCGCTGGCCTGCCGGGAAAGCAGGAAGCCCGCAGTGGTCACTACAATGAGCACAGCTGCCAAGGCGGCGCCCAGGCGCACCATGAACCATCGTGGGCTTGGCAGCCCGCCCGAAGTTCGCGCGCCGCCAGAGCCGGCGGCCGCGCGAGACCGGACAGACCCGCGAGGCATGACCACCCGAGGCACTCCTTTTTACTCTGTGGGAGCTATGACCAGCACCGACCAGGCCGTGATCCGCAACTTCTGCATTATCGCGCACATCGATCACGGCAAGTCAACGCTGGCTGACCGGATGTTGCAGCTGACCGGTGTGGTGACTGACCGCCAGATGCGCGCGCAGTACCTGGACCGAATGGACATCGAGCGTGAGCGTGGCATCACGATCAAGTCCCAGGCTGTCCGGCTGCCGTGGCGGGACCACGTGCTCAACCTCATCGACACGCCCGGCCACGTGGACTTCACCTACGAGGTCAGCAGAAGCCTGGCGGCCTGCGAGGGCGCGGTGCTGCTCGTCGACGCGGCGCAGGGCATCGAGGCGCAAACGCTCGCCAACCTGTACCTGGCTATTGACGCGGATCTGACCATCATCCCGGTGCTGAACAAGATCGACCTCCCCGCCGCGCAGCCGGAACGCTACGCCGAGGAGATCGCCGGCATCATCGGCGTCGATCCGGAAACGGTGCTCAAGGTCTCCGCCAAGACCGGCCAGGGCGTCGAAGAGCTACTCGACGAGATAACAGCAAGAATCCCGCCGCCCAACGGCGACCCGAACGCCAGAGCCCGCGCGATGATCTTCGACTCGGTCTACGACACCTACCGGGGCGTCGTCACCTACGTGCGGGTCGTCGACGGTCAGCTCACCAAGCGCGAGCGCACGCTGATGATGTCCACCCAGGCGGTGCACGAGACTCTTGAGCTGGGCGTCATCTCGCCGGAGCCGATCGCGAAGGACACGCTCAACGCCGGAGAAGTCGGTTACCTGATCACCGGCGTCAAGGACGTCCGCCAGGCCCGTGTCGGCGACACGGTGACGACGAGCAAGGACGCCGCCACCGAGCCCCTGGGTGGCTACGACAACCCCAAGCCGATGGTGTTCTCCGGGCTGTACCCGATGGACGGCGACCAGTACCCGGACCTGCGCGACGCGCTGGACAAGCTCCGGCTGAACGACGCTGCCCTCATCTACGAGCCGGAGACCTCCACCGCGCTCGGATTCGGGTTCCGCTGCGGGTTCCTCGGACTGCTGCACATGGAGATCGTCCGCGAGCGCCTGGAGCGCGAATTCGATCTCAGCCTCATCTCCACCGCGCCGAACGTCGTATACCGGGTAGTGATGGACACGGGCCGGGAACTCACCGTCACCAACCCCAGCGACTTCCCCAGCGGCGACGGCCCGCGGGCGCAAAAGGGAAAGATCGACAAGGTCTACGAGCCGGTCGTGAGAGCCACGATCATCTCGCCCAGTGAGTTCATCGGCACGATCATGGAGCTGTGCCAAGGGCGACGCGGGATCCTGCTGGGCATGGACTACCTGTCCACCGACCGGGTGGAAATCCGGTACACGATGCCGCTGGGCGAGATCATCTTCGACTTTTTCGACCACCTCAAGTCGCGCACCCGCGGCTACGCGAGCCTGGACTACGAGCCGGAGGGCGAGCAGCAGGCCAAGCTGGTCAAGGTGGACATCCTGCTACAGGGTCAGCCGGTGGACGCGTTCAGCCAGATCGTGCACACGGACAAGGCGCGCGAGTACGGACTGTCGATGGCGTCGAAGCTCAAGGAACTCATTCCGCGGCAGCAGTTCGAGGTGCCGATCCAGGCCGCGATCGGATCGACGGTCATCGCGCGGGAGAACATCCGCGCGCTGCGCAAGGACGTGCTCGCCAAGTGCTACGGCGGTGACATCACCCGTAAGCGCAAGCTCCTCGAAAAGCAGAAGGAAGGCAAGAAGCGGATGAAGACCATCGGCCGGGTCGAAGTTCCGCAGGAAGCCTTCGTCGCCGCGCTGTCAACCGGCGAAACCGGGAAATAACCCGCCGTTGGGCTGCGCCGACGCGTGCGCGGCCCACAGCAGCATCAACGCGATGAAGACGAGCGAGTACAGCGCGATCGCTCCCCAGCCGAGGATCAGGCCGACGATGGCCATGCCGTCGCCGTCCTGCCCGCTTTGCCGGATCTCCAGCCGCGCCGAGTGCCCGAGTATGATCGCCGGGATCGCGGTCAGCCCGAGCGTGGGAAACTCGGCCAGGCCGCAGATCAGCGCCGCGATCGCGGTCCCGTTCGTGCTACGTGATGCCGCCACGCCCGTTGGATACGGCACTCCCGGTACCGGCCCGACGGGCAGATCCCTGGTCAGCGCGGCAAGCTCGCCGTACGTGCGGGACTGATAGACCAGGGAAACCCGCTCCTCGTGCTCTTCCTTGGTCAGTCTGCCCTCCGCGTAGCCGGCTCTCAGCACGTCGATCGCCAGATCCCGGTCGGCATCGGCCGCCCGCATATCCGGCTGGAATCGCGCCGCCGCAGCGGCGGACTGAGCCGGTCCGGCCGGGTATTGCGCGGGACGCGCTAGCCACGACTCGTCGGTCACAAGAGCCTCCTGTCCGCGAGGTCTTATATCCACTGTAACCTCGCAGGCATGCCCGCTCAGCCCCCAGATGGCGAGCCGGCCGATAACGACGGCCGGCTTCCCGCCCCGTCGCTCGCCCGTTTCGGCGACCATTCGTTCGGCGTGTATGTACATGTGCCGTTCTGTCAGGTCCGATGCGGCTACTGCGACTTCAACACCTACACGGCGGAAGAGCTCGGCAACGGCGTGTCCCGCGCTACCTATCACGAGCAGGCCATCGCCGAACTGCGGCTGGCCCGCCAGGTGCTCGGCACTAAGGATGTCCCGGTCGAGACGGTCTTCTTCGGCGGCGGGACCCCCACGCTGCTGCCACCCGAGCACATCGGGGCGATGCTCAAGGCGATAGACGACCAGTTCGGCTTGGCCCCCGGAGCCGAGGTCACGATCGAGGCGAACCCGGAGACCGTGACCCCCACCTCGCTGGCGCAGCTGCGTGCCCAAGGGGTAACACGCACGTCGTTTGGGATGCAAAGTGCAGTACCGCACGTGCTACGGGTGCTGGATCGCGTACATCAGCCCGAACGGGCAGTGAATTGTGTTGAATGGGCGCATGAGGCGGGTTTCGAGCATGTGAGCCTGGACCTCATCTACGGCACGCCCGGGGAGAGTGACGACGACTGGCGGGCGTCGCTGGAAGCGGCGACCGCGGCGGAACCTGACCATATTTCGGCATACGCGCTCGTGGTCGAGCAGGGAACGAAACTCGCGGCCCGGGTCAAGCGCGGCGAATTGCCGCTGCCCGACGACGATGTGCTGGCCGACCGGTACGTTATCGCCGACGAGTTCCTCGCCGCCGCTGGTTACCGGTGGTACGAAATCTCCAACTGGGCCCGTCAGGAAGCCGCCCAATGCGCGCATAACCGCATCTACTGGAGCGGCGGCGACTGGTGGGGTGTGGGTCCGGGGGCCCACAGCCACGTGGGCGGCACCCGCTGGTGGAACGTGCGGCACCCCGCCGCCTACGCGGCGCGGCTCGCGGCTGGCCGCTCGCCGGCGCAGGCTCGTGAGGTGCTGACCGCCGTCGACAGTGCGCTTGAGGAGATCATGCTAGGTGTCAGGCTGGCGTCCGGTTACCCGGTGACCGCCTTGCCCGCTTCCGGCGTTGATTTCGCCATAACGGCGGTTGCCGATCGGCTGATTTCCCCGGATGCCCTACGGGACGGCCGGATAGTGCTTACCCGGCGCGGGCGGCTACTCGCGGATGCGGTGGTCCGCGGGCTCAGCGGTTGACGATCGTCGCGCACATCCAGTGCGGCAACTCGGTGAACGTGCCACGGGAGGCCGTCATCGCGCACCGGATGAGCTGGATGACCATGAGTATCCAGCCCGCTGCCAGGATGACCGCCATGAGTGTGAAAGCGACCACCGGCGACGCCAGCGTCAGCAGCCCGGTCACGATCACCGCCGAGATCCCGTAAAACAAGAAGGTCAGCGTCAGGTTGAGCGCCTGCGTGACGTGCTCCCTGACGAACGGCGACCGGCGTCCCTCGGCCAGCCATACGATCAGCGGGGCGAACGGGCCGAGGAAGATGGCGCCAAGGCTGGCGGACGCGGCCCACTGGCTCTCGGTTTCGGTCACGGTCATGGTCATGGGTCCGGTTATGGTGGTCACTCGCCCCCCGGAGCGGTAACGAAGTCGATCAGTTCCTCGACCCGGCCGAGCAGTTCGGGGGTCAAGTCGGCGTATCCATGGACGGAACGCAGGATTCGCTGCCACCCAGCGGCCGTGTCCGGCGGCCATCCTAGTGCGCGCAGCACACCCTCCTTCCAAGGCTCGCCGCGCGGAACTTTCGGCCATGCATCGATGCCGACCGCCGACGGGCGGACGGCCTCCCAGATGTCGATGAACGGGTGCCCGACGATGAGGACCCCTGGGTTCTGCTGGACCGCCGCCGCGATCTTGCTCTCTTTGGAGCCGGGCACCAGGTGGTCGACGAGGACGCCGAGGCGGCGGGCCTGGTCGGGATCGAACTCCCGCACGATGGCCGGGAGGTCGTCGATGCCTTCCAGGAACTCGACCACCACGCCGACGTCGCGCAGGTCATCGCCCCAGATCCGCTCCACCAGCTCGGCATCGTGCTTGCCCTCGACGTAGATCCGGCTGGCCCTGGCCACCTTGGCCCGCTGGGGTCCCGACACCGCGACCGACCCGGAAGCGGTGCGGCGGGTGCCTTTCGGCTCGGCGCTGGGCTTGGGGCGGATCAGCGTCACCGGGCGGCCGTCAAGCAGGAAACCACGAGGCGTGTAGGGGAAAACCCGGCGGTTGCCGTGCCGGTCCTCGAGTGTCACGGAGTCTTTATCAATGCGAACGACCGCGCCGCAGAACCGGCCTTCGCTATCCTCAATGACCAGGCCGGGCTCGGCTGCTATCTCCGGCACCTGGCCCTGCCCTGGCTTTCGTCGCGGGCTGTGGGTGAGGACGTCCGTGCTGTACCGCTTGCTGCGCACCAGCGCTACCTCCTTAGACCCTCCTACGCAGGGTAGCGGAACAGTTGAACGCTTGCCGTCAGGGAACATCTCGTGGCGCAATAGAATTGGCACTCTAGGATCTGGAGTGCCAGGGAGCCCGTGACGCGAGCCTGTGGTGTCAGCCCCGTGGTGCTATGGAGGGAGGTCGCGTGCTTGACGAGCGGAAGCTAGCCGTGCTCCGTGCCATCGTCGAGGACTATGTGTCGACCACCGAGCCGGTCGGATCAAAGTCGCTCGTCGACCGGCACGGTCTGGACGTGTCGCCTGCGACGATACGCAATGACATGGCGGTGCTTGAGGAACAGGGGTTCATCATGCAACCCCACACGAGCGCCGGCCGCATCCCGACCGATAAGGGATACCGGCTGTTTGTTGACCGGCTGTCGACGGTCAAGCCGATGTCCACCGCCGAGCGGCGTGCCATCGAGACGTTCCTGGCCGGTGCGTACAGCCTTGACGACGTCGTCACCAGGACGGTGCGGTTGCTGGCGCAGTTGACCAGACAGGTCGCGGTCGTGCAATACCCCTCGCTTACCAGGTCGTCGGTGCGTCACATCGAACTCGTGCCGCTATCGGAAACCCGGGTGCTGCTGGTGCTGATCACCGACACCGGCCGGGTGGAGCAGGTCGCGGTGGAACTTCCCGATACGGCGACGCCTGATTCGGTCGCACATCTGCGAGCCGTACTCAACGCTTGCCTCGACGGTCGTAAGCTGGCTGACGCGGCGGGAATGGTGGCCGGACTCGCTGACCGTGTCCCCGTCGCGGAACGTCCGAATGCCAACGCTGTCTTCTCCGTTCTGCTGGAGAGCCTGGTGGAGCGCAGTGAGGAACGTATCGTGATCGGCGGCACCGCGAACCTGGCCACGCGTGACTTTAACCAGGGACTGCGTGAGGTACTCGAAGCTCTTGAGGAACAGGTGGTGCTGATGCGGCTCCTCGGTGAATCCGCCGAGCCGTCGTTGCTACATCCAGGGGTCACGGTCCGGATTGGTGCCGAGACCGGACTGATCGAGACGTCGGTGGTTTCGACAGGGTATGGCGCGGACGAACGGCCACTTGCCATGCTCGGCGTGCTGGGTCCGACTCGGATGGACTATCCCGGGACGATGCGCGCGGTGCAGGCTGTCGCCCGGTATGTCGGCAAGATTCTCGGGGAGTCTTAGTGGCAACACCAGATTATTACGGCCTGCTCGGCATCCGCCGGGACGCCTCGCAAGACGAGGTGAAGCGCGCCTACCGGCGGCTGGCTCGTGAACTGCACCCGGACGTCAACCCGGATCCGGAGACGCAGGAGAAGTTCAAGGAGATCACCCAGGCGTACGAGGTCCTCTCCGACTCGGAGAAGCGGCAGATGTACGACCTGGGCGGCGACCCGTTCGGCGGAGCCGGTGCGGGCCCAGGCTTCGGCGGGGCCGGTGCGGGCGCCGGGTTCCCGTTCAGCGACATCATGGATGCCTTCTTCGGCGCGGCGGGCGGCGGCCAGGCCACTCGCGGCCCGCGCAGCCGTGCGCGCCGGGGCAGGAACGCGACGATCCGCGTCGAGCTGGACCTCAGCGAGTGCGCGTTCGGCGCGACCAGGGAACTGACCGTCGACACGGCGGTGGTGTGCCCCACCTGTTCCGGTGAGGGTACCGCGCCGGGTACGCACCCGGCGACCTGCGATGTCTGTGGCGGCCGGGGCGAGATCAGCCAGGTACGCAGGTCGTTCCTCGGCCAGGTCATGACCACCCAGCCGTGCCCCAACTGCCAGGGTTACGGCACCGTTTTGCCGCACCCGTGCCAGGAGTGCGACGGCGACGGCCGGGTGCGCACCCGGCGCACGATCAAGGTCCGTATCCCGGCGGGCGTGGAAGACGGCACGCACATCCAGCTGGCCGGTGAGGGCGAGATCGGCCCCGGCGGCGGCCCCCCCGGTGACCTGTTCCTCGAGGTGGCGCAGCGGCCGCACTCGATCTTCGAGCGGCAGGGCGATGACCTGCACTGCACGCTGACGATCCCGATGGTGGCCGGCGCGCTCGGCGCTACCGTCACGGTGGAGTCGCTCGACGGGCCCTCCGAGGTGGACATCCGGCCGGGCACCCAGTCCGGCCAGGTCATCCCGATGTACGGCAAGGGCGTCAAGCACCTGAACGGCAACGGCCGCGGCGACCTGATCATCCACGTCACCGTGGAGACGCCGGCCAAGCTGGATACGGAGCAGGAGAAACTGCTCCGCGACTTCGCGAAGCTACGCGGCGAAGAGGCACCGCCCGGCAAGTTCTCGCCTGGCTCGCAAGGCTTGTTCTCCCGGCTGCGTGACGCCTTCAACGGCCGGTGACGGCGCCGGTCTTCCTCTGCGATGGTGCTTCGCTCGGCTCGGACCGGATTGAGCTATCCGGTCCGGAGGGGCGGCACGCCGCCACCGTGCGGCGGCTGCGTCCCGGCGAGCAGGCTGAGCTCACCGACGGTTTCGGGCTGGTCGCCTCGTGCGTGGTCGCATCGGTGGCTGGCGGCGTGGTGACGTTCGATGTGCTTTCGCGGCGGCGCGAGGAGGTTCCGTCGCCGTCGCTGACGGTTGTCCAGGCGCTGCCCAAGGGGGATCGCGGCGAGCTGGCGGTCGAGACGATGACCGAGGCTGGGGTAGACGCCATCGTCCCGTGGGCGGCCGAGCACTGCGTGGTCCAGTGGCGGGGGGATAAGGTCAGCCGCGGGGTGTCGCGCTGGCGTTCTGCCGCCAGGGAGGCGGCCAAGCAGGCCCGCCGTGCCTGGCTACCGGAAGTGGCTTCTCTCGCGTCGACCGCCGACGTGACATCGCGGATCGCGGTCGCGAAGCTAGCGATCGTGCTCGAGGCCGACGCTGATGCGGCCCTCAGCGACCTGCCGCTGCCCTCCGAGGGGGAGATCGTCCTGATCGTCGGTCCCGAGGGCGGCGTCAGCCCGGGAGAGCGATCCGAGTTCACCGCCGCGGGCGCCGTCGAGTGCCGGCTAGGCCCCACCGTGCTCCGCACCTCAACCGCCGCCGTAGCCGCCGCCGCCGTAATCTTCTCCCGCACCAGCCGCTGGTAAGCCTGCCCGCTGGCCTCCCGCGATGGCTTGTGCCCGGCGTCTCGCCTCGCTGCACCGCGGCTCACCTCACCGTGTCCGGTCGGTTTGGTGGTATATCGCCGGTTTGTGTCGGCCTGTGCTGCCGTCCTGGGGTCGCGCGATTCTGGTGGGTGCCGCACCAACCAGCAAAGAGTGTGGGTAATGCCGCACTAACCATGATCACCGGGCGCGGCAGCCGGGTGAGATCGCACGTATGTCCGGTTCGCGAAACTGTCGATGCGGGGTGAACCCCGGCAAAGGATCCCGAAACAACGTAAACGTACCTAATCCCAGTGGGCAGCCCTACGGGATCCCAGTGAGCGGGACAACGGGGGCGATGTGGCGGGAGAGACCCTATGGGGTCGATGTGGCCTGGGCGTCGGCGCTCGCCTCGGCCGTCGGAGAGGTCGATGGCGACGCGCTGGCCGACGGGCTCGCGCTGGCCGACGGGCTCGTGCTCGGGCCTGATGTCGGGCTGGACGAAGCTGATGCCGAGGCGGACGCGCTCGAGGAGGCCGCCGCGCTCGCGGTCGGGGTCGGGCACGTGGTGGCCGACGACGACCGGGCCAATGCGGCGGCGCAGGACGAAGGGGTCCTGGATGCCGATGGCGAGGCGCCGCTACTGCGGGTACCGGCCACCGGGCTCACCGTCGTGACCGAGTCCGGGCTGACATGATTGCCGGTTCCGTTGAGCATGCCCGTGCTCGAGCCGTTGTGTGACGGGCCGTTGGACATGACCGATGAACCGAGCTGGACGATGGCCTGGCGAACGGGACCGACGGCCACGGCCAGGATGGCCACGAAGGCCACCGCGGTCGCCGCGAGTACCGGCCGCATCCAGCCGATCCGGCTCGGCGGCGGGCCCGAGTCAGCGTGCTTCGGCTGCGCCCCTGCCGCTGCCGCGTCCGGCTCCGGCCCGAACCACGCCCGCGCTGGTGCCACCAGCCGCTCTCGGGCCGGAACCACTAGCCGGGTCCGGACGGATGTTACGAGCCGGTCCCGCGCCACCGTTGGCCAGCCGCCTGACCAGTCACGCACCCGCCGGACCGAGCTCGCCGTCCAACTGCGGACCCGTCGCGCGGAACCCGCTGTCCATTGACGGAACCCCCGTACGGCGCCAGCCGACCAGACCGCGGATGACCACGCGCCCAGCGTGTCCATGGCCATCGTGCGGTATTGCAGCAGCCGGTACGCACGCCACGGGATGATGGCCGCGAGAAAGGCATCGATCCTGTGCCTTGGCGTGCGGACGCCGGCCCTGGCGCGGATGCGCTGCAGGGCCTCGCCGTCAGCTTCGACCTCTGCGGCGCCAGAAAACGCGCGCCGCAGAGCCTCGCCAAAGTCAGGTTCGGGGTTGGTCATGCCGCCAGCCCAGCCCATCCCGTCATTGTGCCTCCCTCTCAAGGGTAGTCCGCAGGGCAGACATTCCTCGCGCGGTATGGCTCTTAACGGCCCCCCTGCTGATCCCCATCGCGGACGCGATCTGTGCTTCGGACAGATCGGCGTAGTAGCGGAGGACAAGCGCCTCGCGCTGCCGCTCAGGCAGTTCACGCAACGCGGCGATAACCGCGGTCCGTTCCAGCAGTGCCATCGCACCCTGCTCGGCGCTTGGCTCATCGGGCGCCGGTTTCGGCGCGTTCTTGTCGACGACAGTCCGGTGCCGCAGGACTGAACGTGACCGGTTGACCACCGACTGACGCAGGTACGCCAGTGCCTTGTCGCGGTCGCGCACTCGCCGCCAGCCGGTGTGCATGGCGACGAACGCGTCCTGGACGACCTCTTCGGCCGTCTGTACGTCGTGCACCAGCAGCAAGGCCAGCCGGACTAGTGACCGGTATTGCTCGGTGTACAGCGTCGTGACCAGGTGATCTGCGTCGTCCTGCGCGATCGGCACCGCCTGGGCGGCACGGACCGGAGGGACCAGGCCACTGGCCACGATCGCTTCTGTCATGTTGGTAGGACGCGCTGCGGCGTCTACTGGTTCACTCACGGCCGCGCCGCTCTTGTGCCGTGCGGTATCCCGCCGTGCACCCGGCTCTGCCTGTCCTGTCTGCTCTACTTCTTTCGTTATTTGGGCTTATCCGACCCATGTCGCCCAACGCGCCACCCCACTTGCCCCGCACCCGTTTGGTCATGATCCGCAGAAACCACCGGAGGATTACGGAAAGACAAGAATATCGGCCGAGGGGCAGCAAGAACAGCACTTGTTGGGATCAACCCTGTAACGCATGTTGAGCCCGCACGCTGGAGATTCTCCGCGTATCATGCCATATCGTCATCTTCTGGTTGGCTAGGTCGCTCGGGTTGGCTGCGCGAGCTGGTTGCCAGACGGGGGCGGTGATCATTTCGGTGGGAATTACACCTATCTCGCAAGCGTTACAACGCTAAGTGAAATACCGTGTGCGTAACGCGTGTTCTACAAGTGAATGATCCGGTGTCGTCCGGTTAAAAGTTACTCTTGAGTATCTACTTGCCCGGGACGTCGCGGTCCTGTATCGCCTGCGGGGCAAGGGATTCCGAACCCGGGGGCACGCGGGAGGCTGCTGGGGGAACTATGATCACGGGTGTGTCAGACTGCTTGTTCTGCGGGATCGTGGCTGGTGAGATCCCGGCTAATAAGGTCTTGGAAAGCGAGCGGGTGCTTGCGTTCCGTGACATCAACCCTCAGGCGCCGGTGCACGTGCTCGTGATTCCCAAGGAACACCACCCCAACGTGGCGGCCCTCGCCGAGGCGGGCGACGGGCTGCTCAACGAGGTCATCACCCAGGCACACCAGGTCGCGAAGGCCGAGGGCGTGAGCGAGGATGGCTACCGGGTGGTGTTCAATACCGGTCTCGGGGCTGGGCAGACCGTGTTCCACGTGCACGCGCACCTGCTCGGCGGCCGACCGCTGACCTGGCCGCCCGGCTGAGCCGCGGTAACGACGAAAGCAGGCAATTGACAGATACGCACTCAGACAAGACGGGCCGGGTCCGGATCGTCATCCCGGAGGACCAGCCGATGGTCCAGCTGCTCGGTTCGCGAGATGAACTACTGAGCGTCATTGAACGTGAGTTCAACGCCGACATCCACGTTCGGGGCAACGAGATCACCGTCTCGGGCACACCGGCGGAGACCGCGCTGGTAAGCAAGCTGTTCGCGGAGCTCATCGAGCTTTTGAGCAAGGGCGCCGAGCTGTCGCCGGACGCGGTCGAGCGAGCCGCTTCGATGCTGCGCGTAGAACGTGGCGTGCGCCCCGCTGAGGTACTCACCCAGGGCATCCTGTCCTCGCGTGGCCGCACGATCCGGCCGAAGACGCTCAACCAGAAGCGCTATGCCGACGCGATCGACAAGCACACGATCGTTTTCGGCATAGGGCCCGCGGGTACCGGGAAAACCTACCTCGCCATGGCCAAGGCGGTGAAGGCGCTGCAGGCCAAGGAAGTCAACCGGATTATCCTGACCCGGCCCGCTGTGGAAGCGGGCGAAAGGCTCGGTTTTCTGCCGGGAACCCTGTACGAGAAGATCGACCCGTACCTGCGGCCGCTATACGACGCGCTGCACGATATGGTCGACCCGGATTCCATTCCGAAGCTGATGTCGGCCGGCACGATCGAGATAGCTCCGCTCGCTTACATGCGAGGCCGGTCCTTGAACGATTCATTCATCATTCTCGACGAGGCGCAGAACACGACTCCCGAGCAGATGAAGATGTTCCTCACCCGGCTTGGGTTCGGTTCCCGGATCGTGGTGACCGGCGACGTGACCCAGGTGGACCTGCCGACGGGCCAAGTCAGCGGGCTGCGCATCGTGCAGGATATCCTTGACGGTATTCCGGACATCCACTTCGCCAAGCTGACCAGCCAGGATGTGGTCCGGCACAAGCTGGTCGGGAAGATCGTGGACGCTTACGAATCTTTCGATGCGCGCGAGCAGACCCTTAAGAAGGGCCAGCGGCGTCGTGACAATTGACATAGCCAACGAATCGGGCGTGAGTGTCGACGAGGTCGCGATCGCGTCGGTAGCCAGGTACGTGCTCGACGAGCTGCGGATCCACCCGCTCGCGGAGCTGTCGGTCTTGATCGTCGACGAGCCCGCAATGGCCGAGCTGCACGAACGGTGGATGGGGGAGCCGGGGCCGACGGACGTGCTGTCGTTCCCCATGGACGAGCTGCGTCCGCCCTCTCCGGTGGGCGGACAGGCTGGCCCTGGTGACGAGCCCGGACCCGATCCGGGGCTGCTCGGCGATGTCGTGCTGTGCCCGGAGGTCGCCGCCGCCCAGGCGCGCAAGGCCGGCCACACCAGCCAGGAGGAGCTTGAGCTCCTTACGGTGCACGGGATCCTGCATTTGCTCGGCTACGACCACGCTGAGCCTGAGGAACACGCCGAGATGTTCGGGCTGCAGGACAAACTGCTCAGCGCCTGGCGGTCCGGGAGCGATACGACCTGATGTCTGGATGGCTGCTGGTCGCCGCGGCCGTATGTGTCCTCATCTCCGGGTGGTGTGCTGGCGCTCAGGCGTCGCTCGCCAGGCTCGTTCTCGTCGGCCCGGACAACCAAGGGGATAACGCGCACCTGTCCGACGAGCTCCGCGTCGTTTTGGACAATGCTCCTCGCTACGTGAGCGTGCTGGTCTTGATCAGGGTGGTGTGCGAGGTCGCGGCCACTGTGCTCGTCACTGAGTCCTTCACCGGATTCGTCGGGGGTGGCTGGCGCGCGTTCCTGCCCGCTGTCGCGCTCATGATCGTGGTGCGGTACGTGATGATCGGCGTCGGTCCGCGTGCCCTTGCCCGCCATCCCGCGGAGCGCAGCGGGGAAAAGACCGCCCGTATTTTGTATCCCTTGGTCAAGGTCCTTGGCCCGCTGCCATCGCTGCTGGCCACGGCCTCCGGAAAACTGCCGCTGGGTCGTGGCAGGCCGGCCAATGACGCGGCCGGGTCCCGGCGCCCGGAACTGCGTGGCCTGGTTGACTACATCGAGCGGCGCTCGGTCATCGAGCCCACCGAGCGCGAGATGGTCCGCTCGGTCTTTGAACTCGGCGACACCATCGTTCGGGAAGTAATGGTGCCGCGCACGGACATGGTGTTCATCGAACGGGGCAAGACGGTGAGCCAGGCGCTGTCACTGGCGCTGCGCAGCGGATTCTCCCGTATACCGGTCACCGGTGAGAGCACCGACGACGTGGTGGGCATCGCCTACCTGAAGGACCTGGTTGCCTGGGAAACAGAAAATCCCGGGGGTGAAAAATCAAAGCCGGTGAGTGAGGTCATGCGGCCAGCAACCTATGTGCCGGATAGCAAGCCCGTCGACGAACTGCTGCGGCAGATGCAGGCGGAGCGCATCCACGTCACGATCGTGATCGATGAATACGGTGGCACCGCCGGGCTCGCGACGATCGAGGACATCCTTGAAGAGATCGTCGGCGAGATCGCCGACGAATACGACACAGAACGTGATCCGGTGGAATGGCTAGCGCCGGGCACCGCCCGCGTAACGGCCCGGCTCAGCGTCGACGAGCTGTCAGAGCTGTTCGGGGTCGCTGTCGAGGCCGAGGACGTGGAGACGGTCGGCGGGCTGCTGGCCCACGAGCTCGGCAGAGTTCCCATCGCCGGGTCCACCGCCGACGTAGCAGGCTTGCGCCTGACCGCCGAGAACCTGTCCGGCCGCCGCAACAAGCTCGGCACCGTCCTGGTCGAGCGCCTCCCCACCCAGTAACGACCCGCCACGACCCCATGGATGTCCCATCGATGGGCCTACAGCGCCAGCGATGGGACATCCATGGGCTGGTGGCCGCGGGTCACGCCCGCATCCGCGGGTCACGCCCGCTTGCGTGAAGTCTCAGGGAGCGATTCGCCAGGGGAGCCGGATCGGCCGGGCCGGGGAGCCTTCGGCGAGCAGGGTGGTGAGGAGGTCGGCTAGGCCTACCGGGGTGATTATGTCCCTCGTCTCCCGTAGTTCGGCGGGTGTCCACCAGCGGTGGCCGGTGATGACCGATCGTTCAAGCGGCTCCCAGTCGTCGTCGCTGATCGCCGCGTCGTCGACCCGCACCAAGAAGAACGAGTCCGCTCCGAAGAAACGGGTACCGTCGTCCGCGGTCCACGGACCGGCGCAGGTCGCGACGACCGGGCCGATGTCGGATTCGCGGCGGACGTGCCCGGTCTCCTCGGCGAGCTCCCTGACCGCCGCCGCGGCTAGCGTTTCGCCGCGGTGAACTCCGCCTCCCGGGGTGAACCACCAGGGTCCCCGGGGGTCCGTAGCGCTGAACAGGAGCACCCGGCCCAGCGGATCGAGTACCAGCAACCGTGCGGTGGGGCGCCAGATGGGGGTAGGTGCCATACGGACGACGGTACCGGTCCGTGAAGAACGGGTCAGCCGCGGCGGGAGACCGCGGGCTCGGGAGCGCCCCGGCCGTCGGCGGATTCAGGAACGCGCGCCGCGAGCCGACGCGCGGCGAGCGCGAGAAAGCCGAGCGCGATGACCTCGCAGAGCGCCGCCGCGCCGCAGAGGGTGGCCGGGCCGTAGTGCAGGAGCGCGCCCCCGAGCACTCCTGAGACGGCCTGCCCGGCGTACAGCGACGAGGCGGCGAGCGACAGTGCGATGGCCGCGCGGGGACCGGCGGCGGTCGCCAGGATTTTCTGGATTCCCGGGTAGAACATCCAGCTGGCCAGCCCCCACAGCATGACCAGGATGCCCAGCTCGTACCGGCCAGTGACCATAGTCAACCCGACGAAGATGACCCCGACGCACGCGATCGAGGCCGCGGCTACCTTGATCGGCGATCTGCGGTCGATGAGCCAGCCGGCGGTGAAGTTGGAGATGACCGAGGTGATGCCGAACAGCAGGTAAATCAGCGTCAGTGCGCCGCCGGACACTCCGCCGACCCGCCCGGCGAACCAGGCTAGGTAAGTGTAGAGAGTGAACACGCCGCAGATGGAGAACGCGAGCGCGCCGAGCGTTGCCGGGACGGCGCGGATCCTGGCGACCTCAACCCGCTGCGCGAGCGAGGCGGCACCCACTGTCGGCACCGGCCCAAGCGACCGGGCCAGTCCGCAGAGCGCGATCAGGCCAAGTGCCGCCACCATCAGGAACGTCGCATGCCACGATGCCTTCTGACCGATCAGGGTGCCCAGCGGGACACCGACCGCGTTGGCGATCGCGAGCCCGCCGAGCACGGTGGTAAGCGCCCGGCCGCGTTCTTCGGGCGCGGCGAGCGACGTCGCGGTGGCCGCGGCCGCGGGAGTGTAGGTCGCCGCTCCGATGGCGGCCAGCACCCGCGCGATGGCCAGCACCCCGTAGCTGGGCGCGACGGCGGCGAGCACGTTCGCCACGATGAACACGCCGAGCGCGGCCAGCATGACCCGTCGGCGGGGCAGGTTCCCGGTAACGACCGCGAGCACCGGTCCGCCCACCGCGTAGACGCCGGAGAACATCGTGATCAGCAGCCCGCCGACGGTCAGGCTCACGCCAAGGTCGCGGGCTACCGCGGGCAGTACGCCGCTGATCACGAACGCGTCGGTGCCCAGCGCGAAGGCGCCGAGCGCGAGCAGCAGCACCGGCCGTCGGGCCGGACCGGCGGGCAGGAACGAGAGACTCATGGTGTCCAGTGTGGGAACCCGGGCCCGTGGGGATCAATGCCCGGTTTCGCGACGAGCGTTTAGCGTGGCTAAACGATCTCCGCGGCCACCGCCACGAACCGGGCGATCCACGGGTTCTCCGCGTTCGGAGCCCACGCGACTACGCATGCCATCGGTGGCAGCCCCGTCACCGGGATGACAACGAGGCCGTCGATGGGCTCCAACGTCGATACCGTCAGGTGCGCGAGTGAGCCATCGGCCAGCAAGTCCGGCAGGTCCTCCAGGTAGGTGAGCCTGGTCTGCTGCGCGCGGCGGATCGGTTTGCCGCCCGGCGTCACCGGCGGGGCCCAGCTGTCGGCCCACGGAGCGAATCCCCACGGCCGGATCACCGTATGCCCGGCGAGATCCTCGGCGTCTACGCTGGATCGGCCGGCCAGCGGATGCCGTCGGCTGACCACAATCGCCCGAGGTGACCGCAGCAGCACCGGCCCGGTTTCCACCCAGCCGGGAACAGCGATGTCCGCCGGGAACCAGCCGACGATGACATCGACGTCGAGCTGGCCCGAGTCCACCCAGCGCAGCAGATCACTCGCCGGGACCGTCATCGAGGCGATCCGGCAGTCCGGTACCTGCCGCGCGAACGCCGCTGTCAGCCGGGGCACGAGGTCGGGCGGCAGTGAACTGGCGAATCCAGCGCGCAGCAGCCCGCGGTAGGACATGCCGCGGGCCTGCCGCGCTTCGCCGAGCGCGGCGCGTAGCTCCTCGTAGGCCGGCTTGACCCGGTCGAGAAACGCCGCGCCGAGCGGGGTGAGAGCGACGCGGCGGCTAGTGCGCTCGAACAACGGCGCGCCAACCTCACGTTCGAGTGAGCGGACCGCCTGGCTGACCCGGCCCGTCGTTATGCGTAGCCGCTCGGCGGCGCGGCCGAAGTGGAGCTCGTCAGCGACGGCGAGAAACGCCTCGATCTCCCGCATCTCCACATCAGCAAGCGTAACCGGGCCGCGACCTCCGCGAGGTAGTCCGCCGCGCCCACCGGATCCAGCAGCCAGCCCGCGAAGTCGTCCGGGGTGGAGAACCCGTTGGCGAGCGCGGTCCCGGGCCTGTTACGGCGGGCCATAGACTCGAATCCGTGGACGACGAAGACCTGAAGCTCATCACGCTGGCCCGGGCCAGCCGGGCGCGGGCGGAGGCGTCCGAGGGCGCGGCCGTCCGCGATCAGACCGGGCGGACCTACTCAGCCGCGACGGTCACCCTGCCATCGCTGCGGCTTTCCGCGCTCCAGGTCGCTGTCGCCATGGCCGCCTCTAGCGGGGCCGAGAGCCTGGAAGCCGCCGCCGTCGTAACAACGACCAATCCCCAGCCCGCCGACTTGTCGGCCGTCAGGGACCTAGGCAAGACCGCGACCGTTTTCGTCGCCGCAGCAGACGGGACGCTTCGTGAAACCATCAGCGCGTAGCGGCTTCGCTTGCCTCGTCGGGCGCCCGAACGTCGGCAAGTCAACCCTCACGAACGCCCTGGTCGGCGCGAAGGTGGCCATCACCAGCGACCGCCCGCAGACCACGCGGCGGGTGATCAGGGGCATCGTCAACCGGCCGGGCGCGCAGCTCATCCTGGTGGACACCCCCGGACTGCACAAGCCGCGCACCCTGCTTGGCGAGCGGCTGGACAGCCTGGTGCGGTCCACCCTGACCGAGGTGGACGTGATCGGCTTCTGCGTGCCGGCCACCGACCCGGTCGGCCCGGGCGACAAGTACATGGCCAAGGAACTGACCGCGGTCAAGAAGACCCCGGTCGTCGCGATCGTCACCAAAACCGACGAGGCCAGCCAGGAGCAGACCGCCGAGCAACTGCTCAAGGTAAGCAGGCTCGGCGACTGGGCGGACATCGTGCCGGTCTCCGCCATCGCCGGATACAACCTTGACGAGCTGATCAGCGTGCTCATCGGCCACCTGCCCGAGGGCGTGCCGCTGTACCCAGACGGTGAGCTCACCGACGAACCCGAGCAGATCATGGTCGCGGAGCTGATCCGCGAGGCCGCGCTCGAAGGGGTACGCGACGAGCTACCGCACTCGATCGCGGTTGTCGTCGAGGAGATGAAGCCCCGGGAGAACAACCCGGATCTGACCGACGTGTACGCCGAGCTTTACGTCGAGCGCCAGAGCCAGAAGGCCATCGTCCTCGGTGCCAAGGGTGCCCGCCTCAAGGAGGTGGGTACCAAGGCCCGCCACCAGATCGAGGCGCTGCTCGGTACCCGGGTCTACCTGGACCTGCACGTCAAGATCGCCAAGGAGTGGCAGCGCGACCCCAAGCAGCTGCGCCGCCTAGGCTTCTACGACTGAGATCATCCAAGCTCCCATTCCCACGATCGCATCGGCACCCCCAGCACCGTGGCGCCGAGCGTCTCGTTGATCGCGATCATGTGCCCGTTCTGCTCGGCGTTCCAGGTCATGATCTGCTGTATCCCCGGCTCGGCGGACGACAGCCACGCCAGCATCGCCAACTTAACCGCCAGACCGAGACCATGCCCCCGGTGTTCGCGGGCAACCGCGGTCAGCTCCTGAAAGCCCCAGCCTGGCCGTTCCGGGTCCGCCCCCAGCTGGGATAGGGCCGCCATCTCGCCGGAATCGGCCAGCGCGGCCATCGAGTAATAGCGCAGTCCCTGCCCGGTGATCCGGCGATCGGCGCTGCGCACCCGCTCGGCATTCCAGACTTCGGCTTGCCAGCTCGCGTCCCGGGGCGCGTCGGCGAGCATCGCGTTAATCCCGGCCACCTGGTCGAGCCGGTCCTCGGGCACCGCGCCCGTCCAGGAGATCAAGGAATACCCCGCGGCCAGCGTCACCGCCGGCCGAGCGCCGACCCGCAGCAGCCGTCGTACTTCGCTAATTCCAGGGGTGCCATAACGACGGATGAAATCTTCCCCCGGTGACCCGGTCCACGCCCCGGTGGAGATCGTTGACCGGCCGAGTGCCGCACATCGTTCTGATACGAAAGACAACAACGCGGTGCCGGTACCTCGCCTACGGCGGGTCGGGTGTACGGCGAGTTCGAGCATGGCGAGGTGCTTGTTCTCGTGCTCCGGCAGTTCAAGCTGTAGATAGCCGGTGCCGTCGGCGGTGAGCCAGGTCTCGCGAGGGTCGCCGGTCCAGCCGGCGCCGATCAGCGTGGCGAACATGGGGTACGACATCGGCGGCACGTAAGGATCGTCGACCGGGCCGGCCGCGACATGCACGGCGTGGCAAGCGCGGATCAGTTTCTCGTCGTCCGGCTCTACTCGCAGCATCTCCATGACGCCATCACATCTCAGCTAGTGGAACGGCCGCCACTGAATTTCTGGTGGTAGCGCATCTGCCGTGAATCAGTGCATAATGAGCCCTCGTGTTCCTTATCTGGGGTTTGCGGGTCTTCTACCGGACCACCGCGCAGGGAGTCTTCTACTGCCGCAAGTGCGGCGGCGACCGGAATTACCGTCTTCGCAGCGGCCGGCGGTTCATCACGGTCTTCTTTATCCCGCTCATCCCGCTTAACAAGGTGGGTGAGCATGTGCAATGCGCGACTTGCAAAACGCGTTACGTGAAGGATGTGCTCCGGGAGCCGACCACCGGCCAGATGCAGTCGGCGCTGGCCGATGGCATGCGCGCCGCCGTGGTGGCGATGCTGGCCGCCGGCGCCCCGGTTGGCGGTCCTGCCCGGCAGTTGGCCATAACTACGGTCCGTGAGGCCGGCCGGGCCAGCTACGACGACGCGGCGCTCCAGGCGGACCTGGCGAAGCCGGCGGGCTCAGCGTCGCTGGATACCGCGCTCGCCGGACTGGCCGCCCAGCTGCGGCCGGAAGCCAAGGAGCGCTACCTCGAATCGGTGATCCGGGTCGGCATGGCCGACGCGCCGCTGACCACCTCGGAGCGGATCGCGGCCGAGTCGATCGCGGCCGCGCTCGGCATGACCCAGGCGCAGGCACTCGGAGTGATCACCCTGACCGAGCAGAAGCTGGTATAGTCACTCCAGTTATGTCTTGCGAGCTGCTCCTCCTTATGAGCCGCGGCGGGGGCCGATAAGGCCGGCTCCCTCGTCGCGGGGTTCTTGGCGTGCCTGGCCACACGCGTTCCGCTACAGCCTCGAGGAAGCAGCAAATGAATTCTGTATCGCCTGTACGGCCGTCTTCGAGCGGTATGCCCTGTTACCGCTACACCCCGTTCAAACCCGTCGCCCTGCCGGACCGGCAGTGGCCGGGCAAGTCGATCACCACGGCGCCGCGGTGGCTGTCCACCGACCTGCGCGACGGCAACCAGGCCCTAGTCGACCCGATGTCGCCCGAGCGCAAGCGAGCGATGTTCGACCTGCTGGTGAAGATGGGCTACAAGGAGATCGAGGTCGGGTTCCCGTCCGCCAGCCAGACTGACTTCGATTTCGTCCGCGAGCTCATCGAGGGTGACAAGATCCCCGATGACGTGCGGATCTCGGTGCTGACCCAGGCCCGGGAAGACCTGATCGACCGGACCACGCAGTCCCTGGTGGGCGCGGCCCGCTCGACCGTGCACCTGTACAACGCGACGGCGCCGGAGTTTCGCCGGGTGGTGTTCCGCATCGGACGCGACGAATGCAAGTCGCTCGCCGTGGAGGGAACCCGGCACGTCGTCGCATACGCGGAAAAATACGGACTTGAGGATTTCGGCTATGAGTATTCGCCGGAGATCTTCATGGACACCGAGCTTGACTTCGCGCTCGAGGTCAGCGAGGCCGTCATGGACGTGTGGGAGCCGGGCCCCGGCCGGGAGATCATCCTGAACTTCCCGTGCACGGTGGAGCGATCCACGCCGAACGTGTACGCGGACCAGATCGAGTGGATGTCGCGGAACCTGTCGCGTCGCGAGCACGTGGCCCTCTCGGTGCACACGCACAACGACCGGGGTACCGCGGTCGCCGACGCCGAGCTGGCGGTGCTGGCCGGGGCTAACCGGATCGAGGGCTGCTTGTTCGGCAATGGGGAGCGTACCGGGAACGTGTGCCTGGTCACCCTGGGGCTCAACCTTTTCTCGCAGGGTATCGACCCGATGATCGACTTCTCCGACATCGATGAGGTGCGGCGCACCGTCGAGTACTGCAATCAGCTACCCGTGCACCCGCGGCACCCGTACGCGGGCGAGCTGGTGTACACCGCGTTCTCGGGGTCGCACCAGGACGCGATCAAGAAGGGCTTCGACGCGCTCTCCGCTGACGCCGAGGCGGCCGGCGTTCCGGTGTCGTCGTATCCGTGGAAGGTGCCGTATCTGCCGGTCGACCCGCACGACGTCGGCCGCACCTACGAAGCGGTGATCCGGGTCAACAGCCAGTCGGGCAAGGGCGGTGTGGCCTACCTGATGAAGGAGGAGCACTCCCTCGACCTGCCGCGGCGGCTGCAGATCGAGTTCTCCCGGGTGGTCCAGCAGGTGACCGACGACGAGGGCGGCGAGGTCACCGCCGCACAGATGTGGTCGGTGTTCTCGTCGGAGTATCTGGCTCCCGGCTCGGTATCGCTGCTCGGGCACCAGTCGTCGTCGGTGACGGACTCCAAGCACGTGATGTCCGTCGAGGTCTCGGTGGACGGCGCCCCGCAGGTGGTTGAGGGTGCCGGGAACGGCCCGATCTCCGCGTTCTGCGACGCGCTGGCGTCGGTCGGCGTGGCGGTCCGGGTACTCGACTACGCCGAGCACGCCATGTCGGCGGGCTCCGACGCGCAGGCAGCGTCCTACGTCGAGTGCGACGTCAACGGCGAGCCCTACTGGGGCGTCGGCATCGACACCAACACCGCCTCCGCCTCAATGCGCGCGGTCCTGTCCGCGGTAAACCGCGCCCGCCGCTAGGCCCCGCCCACACCCATCTACCGGGGGTCGATGCCACATTGGCGCCACCGGGTGGCGCCCATGTGGCATCGACACCTCATGGATTGGCCTATGGGAGGGTCCAGAGCTGGCCGGTGGTGGCGGTGCAGGTGGCTAGCTCTAGCTGGGTGCTGTTGGTGCCTTCGGCACTGGGGTCAGTGAGGCACAGGGCGGATTCGGGGTTGACTAGTTCGCCCGCCGAGTTCTGCTCCCAGATCTGAGCGCCGGTGCCGTTGCAGGTGTGCAGGTCGACTAGCGTGCCGCTGGTCGTTCCCGCGTCGTCGACATCCATGCAGTCGCCAAACACCTGGAGCGTGTCGTCCGGTGCCACGGTCCACTGCTGCGCGTCGGTGCCGTTGCAGGTGTAGACCTGGATCGGGTTGTAGTTCGACGTGCTCGAACTCCGGTCATCGACGCACTTGCCGGTGCCGTTCTCGGTGATCGTGCCCACCGGCTCGGTTACCCCGGTGCCCGGCGTCCCGTTGTAGGACGGCGGGGCGTCCGCCGCGGCCGTGGCCCAGGAAGACGAGGACGTGCCGAGCGTGAAGTCCAGCGTGGTGGTGCCGGACAGCACGTCGGCGGCGGGCAGGTAGGCCAGCGACGAGGAGGTCCCGTTGATGGTCAGGCCGTCCACGTAGGGCGCGTCGTCCGCGGCGGCCGGGGCATCGATGGTGAGAGTGCCGCTGCCGGTCGTTACCACCGCCTCGGTGAACAGCGGGCTGCCGATCGCCAGATCGGCTGTGCCAGGGACCTCCGGGTACAGGCCGAGCGCCGACCAGACGTACCAGGAGCTCATCTCGCCCAGGTCGTCGTTGCCGGGGATGCCGCCCGAGCTATCGGACCACAGGTCGTCCTCGATCGCCCGCACAGTGGACTGTGTCGTATACGGCTCGCCGAACCAGTCGTACTCCCAGGGGAGCTCGATGCTCGGCTCGTTGCCCAGGTTGGCCTGGGTGCCGAGTATGCTGCCCAGTCCCTGGTACCCGGACAGCACGCTGTTCAGGTAGGAGATCATGTCCGAGTCGCCGCCCTTGAGCGAGGCCAGCTCCGCCAGGTTGAACGGGATGTCCCCGGTGTAGGTGAACGCGTCTCCCTCCGCGAAGTACAGCGTGAAATCGTTCGTCGCCTCGCAGAAGCCGGATGAGGTGACCGATCCGGTCACCTCATCGGAGCCGACCGCGTTGAACGTCGACGACACGTAGACGTTGTCCGGGTCATCCAGCTCGAACTCCAGCGACGGGTCACACCGGCCCTGCGGGGGAGGTGGAGCATTCCGTCTCCTCGGGTGGGGGTTACCGTGGAGTAACTCCAACGGAGCGTAAGCCCCGCAGTCATCGGTGTAAATGCTCAGCATCCAACGTCCCGTTGAACGTTTGGGGTCCTCTGCCGATACGCCACAATGGAGAGATGCAGCGGCACCAGTACGGCGACGACGGGGTGGTGCTGCGTACCCAGAAGCTCGGTGAGGCGGACCGGATCATCACCGTGCTGTGCCGCCAGTCGGGCCGGGTCCGGGCGGTGGCCAAGGGCGTGCGCCGTACCAAGTCGCGGCTGGGCGCGCGAGTCGAGCCGTTCACTCACGTCGACTTGCTGCTGCACACCGGACGCTCGCTGGACACGATCAGCCAGGCCGAGGTGCTGCGGCCGTACGGAGCTTCGCTAGCGGCCGACTACCCCAGGTACACGGCGGGCATCGCGATGCTGGAGACCGCGGAGAAGCTCACTCCGGTGGAGAAGGAGCCGTCGCTGCGTCAGTTCCTGCTGCTGGTCGGCGGCCTGCGCACCCTCACCGAGGGGGAACGCGAACCGCGGCTGGTGCTGGACGCGTATCTGCTGCGCTCGCTGGCGGTCGCCGGGTACGCGCCCGCGCTTGAGGAGTGCGCGCGCTGCGGTACCCGGGGGAGCGGGCTCACAGCGTTCGCCATCGCCGCGGGCGGGATGGTCTGCCACACTTGCCGCCCGCCGGGCGCCGCTATGCCGGCCGCGGCGACCATCGCGCTGATGCTGGCCCTGCTGCGCGGCGACTGGGAACTGGCGGAAAACAGCGAACGCAGGCACCGGGTAGAGTGCAGTGGCCTGGTGGCCGCCTACCTGCAGTGGCACCTGGAGCACTCGATCAGGTCACTGCGTCACGTGGAGAGGGTGTTAGTTGTCGAGCGTTAGGCCCCCTGATCCGCATTCGAGCGGAGTTCGGCCGCCAGCCATACCGAAGGATCTCGTCCCGCGGCACATCGCCGTGGTGATGGACGGTGACGGCCGGTGGGCCAAGAAGCGCGGGCTGCCGCGCACCGAGGGACACAAGGAAGGCGAGTCGTCGCTGCTCGACGTCATCATGGGCGCGATCGAGCTTGGCGTTCCTTACCTGTCCGCGTACGCGTTCTCCACCGAGAACTGGCGGCGGTCACCGGACGAGGTGCGGTTCCTGATGGGGTTCAACCGGGACGTCATCCACCGTCGCCGTGACCTGCTGAGCGAGATGGGCGTGCGGATCGTCTGGTCGGGCCGGGCGAAACGGTTGTGGCGCAGCGTGATCGGCGAGCTGCAGGACGCCGAGCAGCTGTCGGCGGATAACAACGTGCTGACGTTGCAGTTCTGCGTGAACTACGGCGGTCAGGCGGAGATCGCGGATGCCACCGCGGCGATCGCGGCCGATGTCGCGGCTGGGAAGCTGCGGGCCGACAAGATCACCGAGAAGACAATCACCAAGTACCTGTACCACCCGGAAGTACCCGAGGTTGACCTGTTCGTCCGCTCGTCGGGGGAGCAGCGCTTCTCGAACTTTTTGCTGTGGCAATCCGCGTACGCGGAACTAGTCTTTCTCGACACACTGTGGCCGGATTTCGACCGGCGAGATTTGTGGCGAGCGTGCGAGATTTACGCATCACGCGATCGGCGTTATGGCGGAGCGATACCGAACGAAATCGCCGCCGACGTCGTCAGTGAGTGAACTGCTGCGCAACATAAGCACACTGCGTTCACGCATACAACGTTTCTAAGCTGGGAACACAACCCCCCGGAGGGATCAGCCTGCGCAAACGCGAATTCGGGGGTGCACATGCGTCGCGCGGCACTAGCCGTTGTTATCTGCGGACTTGCCTTGGGGGGAAGTACCGTACCGGCGTCAGCCGGAGAAATCGGCACACAGACTGTCAGCTACGAGGGATACGAGATCACCGTTCCCGCGTCCTGGCCGGTGTACTGGCTCGCACACGATCCGCAGCAATGCGTACGTTACGACGTGCACGCGGTCTACCTAGGAACGCCGGGACCTAATCAGCAGTGCCCGCCCCGGCTCGTCGGGCGCACCGACACGGTGTCCATCGCCTCGCCGATGAACTTCCAGCTCGCGGCGGCGAGTGCCGCATCGGCGCAGCCCGGCATGACCGGCGGCAGCGTGGTGCGGCTGGTGCCCGGCCTGGACGCGTCCATCGTCGAGGACAACTCGGCCCATCAGCTCCGCGTCGCGCTTCGCGACACCGGAAACACCGTCGCGACCGCGACCTACGGCAACAGTTCGGGCGCGATGAGCCAGGTTCTCGCCACGCTCCGCAAGTCGCCGCCAGTGGCTTCGCCGGTCGCTTCGGTCTCGCGGGTGGTGGCGGCGGCGCGGGTCGCCGCTCGGCCGGCGCGGGCGATGCAGCAGGCGGGACCGGTCGTCCGGGTGGCTGGTGAGCGGGACACGATCAAGCTGCCGGACGGAATGGTCGTCGTGCGGGTGCAGCCCACCACCATCTCGCTGCCCGACGGTGCGCCACCGGCCCGGCCGTCATCGGCGCCCACGCCGGTCCGCACCGTGGCGAGAGTTAAGCCAGCCCGGCCGAACGCCACCGCGCCTGCCCTGCTGTCCGGGTTCGATACCTGTACCGCGCCGTCGCTGGCCGCGATGCGTGCGTGGCGGTCTAAATACGCCGTCGCCGGTATCTACATAGGCGGGGCCAACATGGCCTGCGACTACGGGAACCTGTCCGCTTCCTGGGTGCGGTCGGTGACCGGGATGGGCTGGGGGCTGCTGCCTGTCTACGTTGGGCTGCAAGCCCCGTGTTACGGCTACGGCGACATGATCAGTGCCCGCTATGCCGCCGCGCAGGGCGCGGGCGCCGCCGAGGCCGCGGCCAAGGACGCCGCGACGTTCGGCCTGCCCGTCGGCTCACCCGTTTACTACGACATGGAGGCTTACAACGAGGCAAACCGGAGCTGCGTATCCACGGTGCTGAAATTCCTCGGCGCTTGGACGGAAACGCTGAATCAGCACCATTACCTATCCGGCGTTTACTCGAGCGAGGATTCCGGTGTGCAGGACCTTCAGACGGCAGCGGTCGCCGGCAAGATCATCGAACCGCAGGCCATCTGGTTCGCGCTCTGGGACAACGAGCGGAACCTGATCGGCGGTCCGGTGCTCGGACCCCGGCCGTGGTTGATCAGTGACCGGGTCAAGCAGTACGCGGGCGGGCACAATCAGAAGGTCGGCGGGATCACCCTGAACATCGACTCGGACTTGGTGGGTGGCCCCGTCGCCCGATAATGGTTTCCTGGTTAACACCTGGTACCCGATAAGCTGGTGGTTTGTTTACAGGGACCGATTTTACGAGCCCGCCGACCGCCAGCCGGATGGAGACCATACATGGCGCTGCGCAGTGACCGCCTTGACATGATCGTTAACCTCAGCAAACGACGGGGCTTCGTCTACCCGTCTAGCGAGATCTACGGCGGTCTCCGTGCCGCCTGGGATTACGGTCCGCTCGGCGTTGAGCTGAAGAACAACGTCAAGCGCGAGTGGTGGCGCACGATGGTCACCGAGCGCGACGACGTCGTGGGCATCGACTCGTCGGTCATCCTGGCGCCCGAGGTCTGGGTAGCCAGCGGCCACGTCAACGAGTTCGTGGACCCGCTGACCGAGTGCCTGTCCTGCCACAAGCGTTACCGGGCCGATCACCTGATCGAGGCCTACGAGGAGAAGCACGGCCACGCGCCCGCCGACGGACTGGCGGACATCGTCTGCCCGAACTGCGGCACCCGGGGCGCGTTCACCGCGCCGAGGATGTTCAACGGGCTGCTGCGCACCCACCTGGGCCCGGTCGAGGACGAGTCAGGCATGGCGTACCTGCGGCCGGAGACCGCCCAGGGCATCTTCATCAACTACAAGAACGTGCAGCAGACCTCGCGGAAGAAGATCCCGTTCGGCATCGGCCAGATCGGCAAGTCGTTCCGCAACGAGATCACGCCGGGCAACTTCATCTTCCGCACCCGCGAGTTCGAGCAGATGGAGATGGAGTTCTTCTGCAAGCCGGGCTCCGACGAGGAGTGGCACGAGTACTGGCTCCAGCTGCGGCTCGAGTCGTACGTGAACCTCGGCATCAACCGGGACAACCTGCGGCTGTACGAACACCCGGCGGACAAGCGGTCGCACTACTCCAAGCGGACCGTCGACATCGAGTACCGGTTCGGCTTCACCGGCTCGGAATGGGGCGAGCTCGAGGGTGTCGCGAACCGGACGAACTACGACCTGACCGTGCACCAGGAGGCCTCCAAGGAGGACATGAGCTACCTGGAGCAGGACAGCGGCGAACGGTTCGTCCCGTACGTGATCGAGCCCGCGGTCGGCGTGGACCGGAGCACCCTGGCGTACCTGATGGACGCCTACGCCGAGGACGAGGCACCGGACGCCAAGGGCAAGCTGGAGAAGCGCACGGTGCTGCGCCTGGACAAGCGGCTCGCCCCGGTGAAGGTGGCCGTGCTGCCGCTGTCCCGCAACGCCGACCTGTCGCCGAAGGCGCGATCGCTGGCAGAGGCACTCCGCAAGCGGTGGAACTGCGACTTCGACGACGCCGGCGCCATCGGCCGGCGGTACCGGCGGCAGGACGAGATCGGCACGCCGTTCTGCGTGACGGTGGACTTCGACACGCTGACCGACGACGCCGTGACCGTACGAGACCGCGACACGATGAAGCAGGATCGGATCGGCCTCGACATCATCGAGTCCTACCTGTCCGAGCGCCTCCCCGGCTGCTAACCGCTCAGGCCTGGTGCAGCTCCAGCGCCGCACCAGGCCTTTCGCGCTAACGCGGTGCTCCCGCGGTTGCTCCGGGGGCCCTCCCGCGACCGCGGCGGCGCTCCGCGCGGTGCTCCCGCGACCGCGGCGGCTCCCGCGACGCCATCGATGGCCCATCGCTAGCGCCCCAGCCCCACCGATGGCCCATCGACAGCGGTGTAGAAGATCACACCAGTCACATGCGCCACTCGGGTGGTTGTGGCGTGCTGCGGGACCCTGACCGCGGCTCATTCCACGGGACTCTGACCGCGGCTCATTCCACGCCGGAGGGTTCACGAACCGGATATTCAGGCCATCTCGCCCGGTCGTCGGGCCAGTTGATCATGGTTGGTGCTGCACCAACCAGACTCTTGGCTGGTTGGTGCAGCACTCACCAGAATCACTCGGGGCCAGAGGCGGCGTTCGCAGTGGAACGAGAGCTGGTGGCTGTGGGGTCCGCGGTGGCTGTGGGGTCCGCGGTAGCTGTGGGGTCAGCGGCGGCGGGAGTGTCCGAGGTCGCGGGTGCGGCGTGGCGCTGGGTGACGGCCAGGTAGCCCCATGCGACCAGGAGGAAGATCAGGCCAAAGACCACGTAGAGGTTCCCGACGATGATCTGGGTGCCGCTCCAGAAATAGCCGTCGTTGCCGTACATCGGCATCAGCCAGATCCAGCCGGTGATGTGCGCCAGCGTGTCGGTAGTGGTGGTCCCGGGTGCGGCGGGCGGTGGCACCAGCGGGTGCTGGGTCGTCAGGTGCTTGGGCAGCGCGACGAACACGACAAAGGTGGCCACCGCGGCCAGCCAGCCCAGCGGGCGCCAGCGGGTCGGCAGCGAGCGCGGCAGCCGGGCGAACGTCCAGACCAGCACCGGCACCGCCCACACCCAGTGGTGGTTCCACGAGATCGGCGAGATCAGCAGCCCGGTGACCGCGCTGAGGCAGACCGCGAGCAGATCATCGTGGCGACGATGCGCCCACACCGACAGCGTCAGGCCCACGGCGGCGACGATGACGGCGGCGACCATCCAGTAGATGTGCATGTGGTGGCCGTTGTGCGTCACCCGTTGCAGCATCCCGTATATCGACTGGTTGCCGCCGTAGCCGCTACCGAGGTGCCCGGCCGAGTAGAACGTCCCCTTGATCCAGTACTTGACCGACTCGCGCGGCACCACGAGGAAGCCGATCAGGATGGTCGCCAGCAGCGTGCCGATGGACACCGCGAACGCGCGGAACCGCCGGGTAACGAGCAGATGGGCGGAGAAGATCAGCGGCGTTATCTTGATCCCCGCGGCGATCCCGACCCCCATGCCCTTGATCAGCCGCCGGTCGGCCAGGCTGAGGTCGGCGATGACCAGCATCATGAGCAGCAAGTTGACCTGGCCGAAGGACAGGGTCTGGGACACCGGGTCGAACCACAACGTTAGGGCGGTGATCAGCAGCGTCCCGGCGAGCCGCCAGTAGCGATCGCGGGTCCCGGCGAGGCCGAAGGCGAACCAGACGGTGATGGCCAGGGCGCAGATGTTCGCCACGGTCATCCAGAGCTTCAGCGTCACGAACTTGAGCCCCGCGACGATGGCGAACAGCAGCGCCGCGAATGGGGGGTACAGGAAGGGGAGGTGGTTGGACCGGAATGTGTCCGTGTACAACGGCCCGTCGTGCAACGCGACCTTGGCACCGAGCCGGTAGACGTCCAAGTCTTCCAGCACCCAGTATTCCTTGGGGAAGCGCTCGTTCAGCCGGACATAGGCGATAAGCGAGACGGCGAGAAGAGCCGCCGATAGCACCGAGCAAGCGATCGCTACTTGAGGTTGACGTCGTTGGTCGTCCATGCGAGGCCTCTCCCGCCAGGTCCGGATGGGCAAAGATTGGGCCTCAGCCTACCCGTTACTCAAGTGACGGATAGGCTCTGCCGAAAATCTGCGCGGCCGCGTGGTGAAATCCATCCGGCAGGTCATCGGCGCGCATGCTCGCGGCGATTTCCTCCATTTCGCCGATCCACCGCCAGCCCTTGGTCCGCCGGGAAACGTCGGCCCGTTCCCACTGGGCGAGCAGCGCCGGCTGGGATGTCCGCCATTCAGCGAGCAAGTCCTCGTCGACGCCCTCGGCCCGGGCGAGTTCTCTGGCCGCGAGCAGCAGCGCGGCGGACCCCTTGGTCCACGATGCGTAAGAGAGCTTCAGGGCCGAGGCGGCGTAGGGCCCCGCGGTCAGGACACGGACCTCGACGACGGTGCCGGCGAACAGTTCGGCGATCTCCAGCGCGCCATCGCCCGACAGGTAGAGCCTGGTGGTTCCGGCGGTCACCGGCGGCGCCCCGACGATCCCGCCATCGACGTACTTCGCACCACCCGCGGTGGCCGCCTCCGACACCTGAGCGGCGGTCGCGGGCGCGACCGCGTTGGCGTCAACGTAGGTCCCGCCGAACCCGGTGGCAGCCACCTGCCCGGCCACTTCCAGCGCCGCGTGCGGCGGACATACGGACAGGATGACTTCGGCCCGCTGGACGATCGATGCCAGCGGCGCGGCCGTGAGGCCCGCCGCGTCAGCTCGTTTCGCCGTCGCGGGGCTGCGCTTGGCTGGGTCCCACAGCACCGCGTGGCCCGCGGTCACGAGGCACGCACCAACGGCGGCGCCCATCTCACCTGGATGCAACAGTCCGATAACGGCCATAACTACGACGCTAGCAGCTTCTCCCGGCCGCTCACCGCGGGGAATCCGTCGGTCCAAACGTGATCCCCAACACGTCGGCTAACCGTAAAGAGCGGGCGGTCGGGGCTGGTTGGTTGGGGAAAGCAAAGCGTCCGGCGCGCGTCACGCATCGTAAATGTCGTAATGGTAAATTGGTATAGACCCATTTCGAGGATTGGTATAAACCATTTGGCGCTCGTGATGAATATAACAGTTCTCGCGTTCGGCTCTTTGCTGAGTACGTGTTAGAGTTCCGGCAACACAGACTTGCGAGGAGCATTAACAGTGCCGAAGTTCGTGTATGACTTCACCGAAGGCAACAAGGACCTCAAGGACCTCTTGGGCGGGAAGGGTGCCAATCTAGCCGAGATGACGAACCTCGGCCTGCCGGTACCGCCCGGGTTCACTATCACCACGGAGGCGTGCCGTTACTACCTGCGGCACGGCGGGACCCCCGAGGGCGTTGACGGCGAGGTCAGCGAGCATCTGGCTGACCTGGAGAAAGCCATGGGCAGGCGGCTAGGAGACCCAGTCGACCCGCTACTTGTCAGCGTTCGTTCCGGCGCGAAGTTCTCTATGCCCGGAATGATGGAGACGGTACTCAACATCGGCCTGTCGGATGAGTCGGTTCACGGTCTGACGCGTCAGTCTGGCAATGAGCGATTCGCGTGGGACTCTTATCGCAGGCTGATCCAGATGTTCGGAAAGACAGTCCTCGGTATCGACGGCGAGCACTTCGAGCACGCACTGGACAATGCTAAGAAGGCCAGGGGAGTCCGAAACGACGTCGATCTTGACGCGGCCGATCTTCAAGCGCTGACCAAGACGTACAAAGAGATAGTCAAGGAACAGGCACAGCGTGAATTCCCGCAGGACCCGCGGGAGCAGATGGACCTCGCTATCAATGCGGTCTTCGACTCCTGGAACGCGGAGCGCGCGATTCTTTACCGTCGTCAGGAGCGCATCCCCACCGACCTCGGCACCGCGGTGAACGTGGTGGCGATGGTCTTCGGGAACCTCGGCGCTGACTCCGGCACCGGCGTCGCCTTCACCCGCGACCCAGCCACCGGAGCGCCAGGCGTATACGGCGACTACCTGCAGAACGCGCAGGGCGAGGATGTGGTGGCCGGGATCAGGAACACCGTCCCGTTGCAGGACCTCGAGCGTATCGACAAGGACTCCTATGACCAGCTCATGGAGATCATGACGACGCTGGAGAATCACTACAGGGACCTGTGCGACATCGAGTTCACCATCGAGCGCGGCAAGCTGTGGATGCTGCAGACGCGGGTTGGCAAGCGCACCGCGGCGGCCGCGTTCCGCATCGCGACGCAACTCGTGGACCAGGGCCTCATCGATCTGGACGAGGCGCTCACCCGGGTGACCGGTGAGCAGCTGGCACGCCTGATGTTCCCGACTTTCAATACGAAGTCAGAAAATATCCGGCAGATCACTCGCGGGGTGAGCGCGTCACCCGGAGCGGCCGTCGGCAAGGCCGTCTTCGACTCGCGCACCGCCGTCGAGCTGGCGGCCAAGGGCGAAGACGTCATCCTGGTCCGTCGTGAGACGAATCCCGAAGACCTGCATGGCATGATCGCGGCCCGTGGCGTTCTCACCAGCCGGGGCGGTAAGACCAGCCACGCCGCCGTCGTGGCTCGCGGCATGGGTAAGACAGCGGTCTGCGGCGCCGATGAACTGAACGTCGACGTCACCGATAAGAAGTTCACCGTGGACGAGATCACGGTGGCCGAGGGTGACGTGATCTCCATCGACGGCACCTCAGGCGCGGTCTACCTCGGCGAGGTACCCGTCGTGCCGTCCAACGTGGTGCAGTACTTCGAGGGCACCGTCGCCCCGGACACTGACGACCTCGTTAAGGCGGTCGACCGGATCCTCCGGCACGCCGACGCCAAGCGGCGGCTGGGCGTCTTCGCCAACGCGGACAACGGTCCGGACTGCGCGCGGGCCCGCCGGTTCGGCGCCGGCGGCGTCGGCCTGGTCCGCACCGAGCACATGTTCCTCGGCGAACGCCGCCAGCTCGTCGAGGACCTGATCCTCGCGGATACCGCCGAGGACCGCCAGCAGGCGCTCGACGCGCTCGAACCCCTGCAGCGCGAGGACTTCGCGGACATCCTGGAGGCGATGGATGGCCTGCCGGTCACCATCCGGGTGATCGACCCGCCGCTGCACGAGTTCCTGCCCGACCTCACCGAGCTGACGGTGCAGGTCGCGCTCGCGGGCGAGGCGGCCACCGAGAAGGACCGCACGCTGCTGGACGCGGTGCGCCGCTTGCACGAGCAGAACCCGATGCTCGGCCTCCGGGGTGTCCGGCTCGGCCTGGTCATCCCCGGGCTGTTCGAGATGCAGACTCGCGCGATCGCCCGCGCCGCCGCCCGGCTCAAGCAGCAAGGCAAGAACCCGCGGCCAGAGCTCATGATCCCGCTGACCGCGACGGTGCAGGAGATGGAGATCACCAAGGAATCCACCGAGAAGGTCCTCAGGCAGGTCGCCGAGGAGACCGGCACCGAGGTACACACCCTCATCGGCACGATGATCGAGGTGCCGCGGGCCGCGCTGACCGCCGGGGAGATCGCGAAGTCCGCGGAGTTCTTCTCGTTCGGCACCAACGACCTCACCCAGATGACCTGGGCGTTCTCCCGCGACGATGTGGAGGGATCGTTCTTCAGCCGGTACATCGACCTGGGTATCTTCGGCGTCTCGCCGTTCGAGACGATCGACCGGGCCGGCGTGGGCAGGCTCATCAGGATCGCCGCCGAGGAAGGCCGGGCGACTCGTCCGAACATCGAACTCGGCGTCTGCGGCGAACACGGCGGGGATCCCGACTCGGTGCACTTCTTCCACGAGGTCGGTCTGGACTACGTGTCCTGCTCCCCGTTCCGCGTCCCGGTCGCCCGCCTGGAGGCCGGCCGCGCGGCCCTCGAGAGCTCGGCCAGCGACAGCCGCTGACCGCGCGGGACTTGTCGATGTGACATCGACCGTGCTCTATGCCGGTCGATGTCACATCGACGGGACATAGAGTCGAAGCTGTGAGCTATAGCGAGCACGACGGCGAGCGGCGGGTGGCCGAGGGGGGTAAGCGGCCTGGACGTTCGGCGTTCCAGCGGGACCGGGCGCGGGTACTGCACTCGGCCGCGCTCCGCAGGCTCGCCGCCAAGACACAGGTGGTGCCGGTCACCCTCGGCGACTTCCCGCGGACCCGGCTCACGCACTCACTCGAATGCGCGCAGATCGGCCGGGAACTGGGGGCCGCGCTCGGCTGCGATCCGGACCTGACCGACGCGGCGGGCCTTGCTCATGACATCGGCCACCCGCCGTTTGGCCATAATGGCGAAACGGCGCTCGCTGAACTGGCACCTTTCGAGGGCAACGCGCAGTCCCTGCGACTGCTAACGCGTCTGGAACCGAAGGTTCCTGGCGCTGGATTGAACCTGACCCGCGCCACGCTAGACGCCACCCTGAAATATCCGTGGGTCGGCGATCACGGCAAATACGGCGCGTACCCCGACGACGCGGCGGTCTTCGACTGGATCCGTGACGGCGCACCGGACGGCCGCCGCTGCCTGGAAGCGCAGGTCATGGACTGGGCGGACGACGTCGCGTACTCGGTGCACGACCTGGAAGACGGACTCTACAACGGGCTGATAACATTCAAAACCCTTTTGCCAGAACGGCGCAGGGTAACTCGCACCGCTCTCGCCTATTGCCAGCCCGAATGGAATGCTACCGAGGTCGAGCTCGACGAGGTTTTCATTGATTTCCTCGAGCTGGAATTCTGGCGCTTTGAATTCGACGGGGGATTGGCGGCATTGTCGGCGGCCAAGAACCTCACCAGCGAGCTGGTCGGGCGCTTCTGCAGTGCCGCCGAGGACGCGTCCCTCGCTGCCGCTGGCCACGGGGGGCTCACCAGGTACGACGCGGACCTCATCGTGCCGCGGCAGCAGCTGCTGGAGTGCGCGCTGCTCAAGGCGGTCGCGGCCGAGTACGTGATGAGCCGCGCCGGGGCGGCGGAGCGCCAGGCGCGGGAGCGGGAACTGATCGCCGAGCTGGCGGCCGCCGTGGAGCAAGGTGCCCCAGGGACACTGGACCCGATGCTGCGCCCATCCTGGGAAACCGCGGTGGGCGACGAGCAGGCACGCCGCGTAGTAATCGACCAGATCGCCTGCCTGACCGACACCTCGGCGATCGCCTGGCACCACCGCCTAGTCGGCTAACGCCGGGCGTCGATGACTCATCGCTGCCCCTCTATGGGCGTCGATGACTCATCGCTGCCCTTGGCGGCACCGCTACTCCTCGGTGGGGAGGAGGGCGGCGGGTTCGGTCGTGTTCCAGGCTGCCGCTGGCATCGAGATCCTTGCTGAGCAGCGACTGCAGTGCGCTCACGGCCGATCCGCGAAGACCGCGTCAACGTTGCGCGCGGTGAGTGACCGGTCGAACCAGTGCCGAAGAGTGGCTGTGTCGGTGCATGCCTCAACGTTTCTGCGGTGTTCTTTGGTCAGGGTGAACCCGCGGATGTTCAGGGAGCTGAGCAGGGTGTCGCGCAGTGCCTCCGCCTTTCCGACGGCCTCGCCTTCTGCGAACCCCTCGGCTAGGCCCTCCGC
Source organism: Streptosporangiaceae bacterium (assembly GCA_050012355.1). GTDB lineage: Bacteria > Actinomycetota > Actinomycetes > Streptosporangiales > Streptosporangiaceae > JBEKHI01. The sequence goes on from JBEKHI010000003.1 coordinate 43,953, forward strand.
CAGGCCTTCGGCTCGGCCTGTGGCTTTTCCGTCGGCTTGGCCTGCTTCGTAGAAGGATTCGATGAATTCGTTGCGGTAGGCGGTGCCGGCCATTTTTGCCTCCATCGCGTGCTGGGCAGCTTCGGATGCTGCTGCCAGGATAAGGGTGATGCAGCTCTTGCGCTTGTCCCCGGGGACTTGCCGTGCTGCCTCGAGTACTGCGTCCTGACCCGCATCGGTGTCCAGATCGATCGCGCCCATGCACCCGGCGAACAGGATCAGGTACGGCCGAGGCTGAGCCCCGCCGGGACCCGAGTTGCTCGCGTCGACCACGATCGCGGTCAGGTCGAAGCCAGGATGCCCGGTGCTGATTGTCTGCCGGCAGGTCTGCGCCTCGTCGGGATCGAGGCAGATCACCACGAGGACCGTGGGGCATTTGTTGACGGCTCGTGCCACGGTCAGGTACACGGGCCAGGAGTATTGCTTGGTCTCGGGATCCCGTCCCTGGGGTTCGACGACGACACAGAGCACCGCGACGGCACGAGCGTCGTCGGCGACGACCACGATGTCGGCCAGGAACTGAGTGGGGACGACAGCGGACATGTCCGTCGGTGCGAGCCTGACGGTGATGCTTTCCGGATCGGCGACCCGCAAGTCCAAGCCTTCCCGTTCTGAGAGTTCTCGCAGGACATCTAGGACGAGCTCCGGGCACTGCCGGATCAGCTCGATGGGAGTTTCGTGGGTAAGGGATGGCATGCTGCCAACCTCCGGGGACCGGGGGAATGCCTGACAGATGCAGAATGCCACGCCCCACTGACATTCCGTCGGACGCGCCCAGCGTGTCGCATAATAATTCTAAAAATGGCAACATAGTGCGTTTTTGTCGGGCTGTTATTGGTGCCTTCGATGGCCCATCGATGGGCCTATGGCGCTATCGATGACCCATCGATGGGGTCGCGTGGGCACCCGCGGGCGCAGCCGCTGGGCGACCCGGGCGGGGCGCGTGTTCGGATCTTGCTTGGAGTCACGCCACCGCTGCATAGAGAGCGTTAAGAGTCTCGGAACCGCCGCGTTGCCGGCGTAGCGTTCGGATCCATGAACGCTCTGCAGGCGGTCCTGCTTGCTGTCTCGATAGTTACCTTCATCTACCTGGGCGTGGCGATGTTCAAGCCAGAGTGGTTCTGACCATGGAGGACGTCGTCCTTATCGCCACGATGATCGGGTTCTTCCTGGCCGCCGTGGTGCTGGTCAAGCTGCTCGACAAGATGATCGGCGGCTCCAGGGAGCCCGACGAGGTGGACCGGCAGTGAGCGAGGCGACAGCCACCGAGAAACATCGCCCGCCGAAGGTCCGCAGCAAGCCCACCGCGTCCCTGTTCGACCAGAGATCCTGCGCCGCGCCGTCATCGAGGCGGTCAAGAAGCTCGACCCGCGGAACATGATCCGGACCCCGGTCATGTTCGTCGTGGAGATCGGCAGTGTTATCACCACGATCCAGTTCGCCAGCAAACCGGAGGTTTTCACCGGGCTGGTCAGCCTCTGGCTGTGGGCCACCGTGGGTTTCGCCAACTTCGCCGAGGCGGTGGCCGAGGGCCGGGGCAAGGCCCAGGCGGACAGGTCTTCCTGCCGATATCGGTGCTGGCCGCGCTAGTACTGGTCAGTCAGGGCGCGGTGCAGAGCTTCACCGGCTTCCGCCTCGCGTCTACGCTGGCCGGCGGTACCCAGCAGATTCCCGGCGGCCCGGTGGCCTCGATGGAGGTCATCAAGCTGCTCGGCACCAACGGCGGCAGCTTCTACGGCGCGGGCGGAGCGCACCCGTTCGAGAACCCCACCCAGTTCACGAACATGTTTGACCTGCTGCTGGTCATCGTGCTTCCGTTCGCGATCGTCTTCATGTTCGGCCGGCTGACGGGGCGACGGCGGCAAGGCCTCGCGCTGGTGGCGGTGATGGCGGTGATCTTCCTCGCGCACACGATGATCGCCATGCAGGCCGAGGCGCACGGGAACTCGCTGCTGCCGTCGTCGGTGTCCCAGTCGGTCACCGCGACCAGCCCCGGCGGGAACCTGGAGGGCAAGGAGACCAGGTTCGGTCCGGAGGGCTCGGCGCTGATGACGGTCGGCACGATGGGTACCACCGCGGGCGCGACCGACTCGGCGCTGGATAGCTATACCCCGGTCGGCGGCGCGGCCTCCGAGGTCGCGATCGTGCTCGGCGAGATCAGCCCCGGCGGGGACGGCGGGGGACTGTACGGGATCCTGGTGCTCGCGCTGCTGGCGGTGTTCGTCGCCGGGCTGATGGTGGGCCGGACACCGGAGTTCTGCGGGAAGAAGATCCGCGCTCCGCAGATGAAGCTCGTAGTTACGTACGTCCTGGTTATCCCGGTCACGGTGCTGGCGTTCGGCGGTGCGTCGCTGGTGCTCAGACAGGGCACCTCGTCGATACTCAATCCTGGCATGCATGGGCTCACCGAGGTGACCTATGCCTACGCGTCGGTCGCGAACAACAACGGGTCGGCGTTCGCGGGGCTGTCGGCCAATACCCCCTGGTACGACGTCACGCTGGGGCTGGCGATGCTGATCGGACGTTTTGTCCCCATTGTCCTAGCGCTGGCCATCGCTGGGTCGCTGGCCGGGGCGCGGGTGCACGCCCGTACCCGGGCGACCCTGGACACCGCGGGGCCGACGTTCGCCGCCTTCCTGCTCGGGGTGATCGTGATTGTCGGCGGCCTGATCTACTTCCCGATGCTCATCCTCGGGCCAATAGGAGAGAGGTTCGTGTCCTGACGGGACTACAGTTACCCCTATGCCAACGTTCGTGATCGCCGGGGGCGGCCTGGCGGGAGCTAAGAGTGCGCAGAAGCTGCGCAGTGAAGGCTTTGACGGCCGGATCGTGATACTCGGCGGCGAGAAGCACCCGCCGTATGAGCGGCCGCCGCTATCCAAGGGCTACCTGCTCGGTAACGACGAGCTTGACTCGGTCTACACCGAGCCGGAGTCCTGGTACGCGGAGAACGACGTGGACCTGCGTACCGGCGTAACCGTGGCCTCCTTCGACCCTGGGGCGCGCACCGTGACCGCCGGGGGAGAGACCGTCGGCTACGACAAGCTGCTGATCGCCACTGGTGCGGTGCCACGTCGGCTCGACGAGGTTCCCGGGGCCTATTATCTGCGGACCATCGAGGACTCGACCCGGCTGAAGGAAGCGTTCGCCCACGGTGGCAACGTGGTGGTCGTGGGCGCGGGCTGGATCGGCCTCGAGGCCGCGGCGGCCGCCCGTACGGCCGGTTGTGAGGTCACGGTGATCGAGCGGGGGCCACGCTCGCTGCACGCGGTCATCGGGTCCGAGGTGGGCGCGGTATTCACCGACCTGCACAAGTCCCACGGGGTGCGGTTCAAGTTTGGTGAGACCGTCCAGGCCGCTGGCGACGGCTATGTGACGACCAGCGACGGCGAGCGGCTGGAAGCCAACGTGGTGCTGGCCGCCATCGGGGTCGCGCCGGACGACGCGCTGGCTCGCGAGGCGGGCCTCGAGGTCGGCGACGGTATCCTGGCCGACGCCGCGCTGCGTACCTCCGCCGAGGACGTCTTTGCCGCCGGTGACGTGGTGAGTTCCTACCGGCCGCTTTACCAGCGCCGGGTGCGCGTCGAACACTGGCACAACGCGATCGCCAGCGGCGAGGCCGCCGCTCAGTCGATGCTCGGCCAGCAGGTGAGTTACGACCCGGTTCCGTACTTCTACAGCGACCAGTACAACCTGGGCATGGAGTGCGCCGGGCTGCCGTCGCCCGGCAGCTACGACCAAGTGGTCTACCGCGGTTCGGTCGACGATCTGGAGTTCATCGCGTTCTGGCTGCGAAGCGGCGCGGTGATCGCTGGGATGAATGTCAACGTCTGGGACGTAACCGACGAGATTCAGGCTCTGATCCGCTCCGGCCGGGTGCCGGAGCTTGACCGGCTGACCAATCCCTCGGTGCCGCTCGCGGAAGTGTAGGTTAACAGCCGTGGATGACCTCATCTACGGCCAGCGGCGCAAGGACATCCCAGGTCCGCTCCGTGATGTGGTGCGGCGGCAGGAGGGTGTTGTCTCGCGCAAGCAGGCCCTCGAATCCGGGTTGACCGCCGCACAGATCAAGCACCGGATTACCAGCGAGCGCTGGGTGCAGCTATACGCGGGCGTGTACTCGGTGTTTACCGGACCGCCCGCGCCAGACGCCCGGCGGTGGGCAGCCGTGCTGTGGGGCGGGACCGGCGCGGTGCTGAGCCACGCCTCCGCCGCGGAGGTGCACGGGCTGCTCGATGGTGCGCCGCCGGAGGAAATCCACATATCCGTGCCGCTGAACCGCAGGGTCCGCCCGGTTCCCGGGGTCACCATTCACTTGTCCAAGCACGTGACCGGGCTGACCTTTCCGGCGGGGGAGTTGCCGGTCACGTCGCCGGAGGACACCGTGCTCGATCTGGCGGCGTCGGCCGGGTCCTTCGCCACCGCGCAGCAGTGGGTCCGCCGCGCGCTACGCGACGGGGTGACCACGGATCAGCGGCTGCTGGCCGCCATGGCCGGGCGGAAGAAGCTGCGGTACCGCGCGGAGCTCGCCGATCTTTTGGCGGAGCTAGCCTGATCACGGGCGTCTCAGGCGAATAGACTCAACGTTATGCCCGGTCGCATCCGCTCAGAGGACATTGCCGCGGTCCGTGAGCGGTCTCCGATCGCGGACGTGATAGGCGACTATTTGCAGTTGCGCCCCGCGGGCGGTGGTTCGCTCAAGGGGCTGTGCCCGTTCCACGACGAGAAGTCGCCCTCGTTCAACGTCACGCCGGGCCGTGAGCTGTACTACTGCCACGGCTGCGGCAAGGGCGGCGACGTCATCAGGTTCGTCGAGGAGATCGACCACCTGACGTTCAGCGAGTCGGTAGAGCGGCTCGCAGCACGGGCAGGCATCGACCTCCGCTACGAGCAGGGCGGCTACGTCCCCGGGCAGGAGACTTCGGTCCGGCGGCGGCTGATCGACGCGCACCGGGCCGCCGAGGAGTTCTTCATATCCCAGCTCAGCAGTCCCACCGCCGGGCACGCACGGACGTTCCTGTCCTCGCGCGGCTTTGACGCGGCCGCGGCGGAACGGTTCGGGGTGGGCTACGCGCCCGCCGCCTGGGAGGACCTGACGCGGCACCTGCGCGGGCGGGGGTTCACCGACGAGGAACTGACTAAGGCCGGGCTAGCGCGCAACGGACGGCGCGGACTGGTCGACATGTTCCGCAACCGGCTGCTCTGGCCGATCCGCGACCTGACCGGCGAGACGATCGCCTTCGGCGCGCGCAAGCTCGACCCAGATTCCGACGGGCCCAAGTACCTGAACACCCCCGAGACGATCCTGTTCAAGAAGTCGCACGTGCTGTACGGCGCGGACCTGGCGAAGCGCGAGATCGCGCACCGTCGGCAGGCGGTGATCGTCGAGGGATACACCGACGTGATGGCGTGCCACCTGGCCGGGGTTCCGACGGCGGTGGCGACTTGCGGCACGTCGTTTGGCGAAGATCATGTCAAGGTGCTACGGCGGCTCATCATGGATACGGAGGGTGCGGGCGGCGAGGTGATCTTCACCTTCGACGGGGACGCGGCCGGGCAGCGGGCGGCGCTGCGCGCGTTCTCCCTGGAGGAGAAGTTCGCGACCCAGACGTTCGTGACCGTGCAGCCGGACGGGCTCGACCCATGTGACCTGCGGCTGAAGCACGGCGATGCGGCCGTGCGCGACCTGGTGGCGCGCCGGGTGCCGCTGTTTGAGTTCGCGATCAAGTCGGTGCTGGCCAAGCACGACCTGGACAGCACCGAGGGGCAACTCGCCGCACTTGACGAAGCCGCGCCGATCGTCGCGAAGATCAAGGACCCGGGGCGGCGGTCACGGTACGCCGTGAACCTGGACCGCTGGCTCGGCATGATGGACGAGCGGTTCGTGCTGTCCCGGGTGCGGGACCACGCGAAGAACCCGGGGGGATCACGTTCCGGGCGAACCTCATCCGCCACGAGCACCCCACCGGCCACCGACACCTCGTCGTTCTCGTACGACCGGTCCGACCCCATTCTGCGCGTCGAGCGGGAAGCGCTCAAGCTCGCGGTGCAGTGGCCCGTGCTGTGTGGCCCCGAGTTCGACGCGCTCGGCGATATCGCGTTCACCGTGCCGGTCCATGCGTCGGTCTTCGGGCTTATCGTCGGCCAGGGTGGCGTGCAGGCCGCGGGCAAGGTACGCGACTGGGTGGCCGGACTGCTGGAAGTCGCGCCCAACGACACCGCCCGCGGCTTCCTCACGGAACTGGCCGTCGAGCCGTTGCAGATCTCTGGCGAGCCCGACGCGCACTACGCCGAGGTGATACTCGCCCGGGTGGGTGAACTCGCCGTCGGCCGGGAGATCAGCGCCGCGAAGGCGAAACTCCAGCGGATGAACCCCCTGGAGGAAGAGAACTACAACCGCCTGTTCGGCGACCTGGTGGCCCTAGAGCAGCGCCGCAAGTCCCTCCTGGACCGTGCCACCGGCGCCTAGCCTCTCGCAGCCCGGCACCCCTGGGCACTCGGCCCGGTTCACCCCTGGCCACTCGGCCCGCCGCCCCTGGTAGCCTCCCGCCACCCGGCACCCCTGGCCGCTCTTGCCCCACCAGCCTCGCTCACCCCATTCGCCCCACCCGCCGCGCCTGCGCGCGCCAGTCAACGCCAGCGATGGGCCATCGATAGCGCTATTACCCCCTCGATGGGCCATCGAGGGGGGTCGGATCCCGTTTCCGTTGGCGACGGAAAGAAGCAGGTCAGGCACGGTCCGTCGCCCAAACTAGCCGGGGAGTAACAAAATTGGGTCCCCCGCGATCGGGGGTTCGTGACGCACACTGGTCTTCGTGAGCCTCACCGTACTTAGCAGCGGGCCATCGCTCGCAGACCAGATGACGGATCTCGTGACCCGAGGGCGGGAACGGGGAACCGTGACGATGGGGGACGTCACTACGGCTATCGATCGGGCAGAGTTGCCCGCTGACGCCTTGGATGGCGTAGTGCGGCTGCTCACCGACGAAGGCATCGAGGTGCTCGATGCACCAATCGAAGACGAGACCTACACCAGGAGTGCCGAGCCGGATCATGACGCCGGACGACGCGGCACAACGGGCGACCTGGTGCGGATCTACCTACGCGAGATCGGCCGGGTCCCGTTGCTGACCGCCGAGGACGAGGTTGACCTCGCCAAGGCGATCGAGGCGGGCCTGTTCGCCGATGAGAAGCTGCATGACCGTGCCCCGTCCCGGGGTTGCGAGCGCGTCGAGCTCGAGACCCTGGTTTCCGAGGGTGTGCGGGGCAAGCAGCGGCTGATCGAGGCGAATCTCCGGCTCGTCGTCTCGATCGCGAAACGGTATATCGGCCGGGGGCTGACCTTCCTTGATCTCATCCAGGAGGGGAACCTCGGGCTGATACGGGCGGTCGAGAAGTTCGACTACACCCGCGGGTACAAGTTCTCCACGTACGCGACGTGGTGGATCAGGCAAGCCATCACCCGGGCGATCGCCGATCAGGCACGGACAATACGGGTGCCGGTGCACATGGTCGAGACGATCAACAAGCTCGCCCGGGTGCAGCGGCAGCTCCACCAGGAACTCGGCCGTGAGGCGACGGTCGAGGAAGTGGCCAAGGAGATGGGCATCGACGTCGACCGGGTCAGCGAGATCCAGCGGATCGCGCAAGAGCCGGTGTCGCTCCAGTCGCCGATTGGCGAGGAGGAGTCCGACCTCGGTGACTTCATCGAGGACGCCGACGCTGTGGTGCCGATGGAGGCCGCCGCGTTCATCATGCTGCAGGACCAGCTTGAGCGGGTGCTGCTCGACCTGTCGGATCGGGAGCAGCGCATCATCCAGCTGCGTTTCGGGCTGACGGACGGGCATCCGCGGACGCTGGAGGAGGTCGGCCGCGAGTTCGGGGTCACGAGGGAGCGCATTCGCCAGATCGAGTCGAAGACGCTGGCTAAGCTCCGCCACCCGAGCCGCGCCCTGGTGCTCCGCGAATACCTGGACTGATGTAGTTACGCGGACGGCCCCCCGCATGTGCGGGGGGCCGTCCGCGTACTTAGTCGGCGGGTTGCGCCGCTACGAGCCGTCGGCGGTGGTCCGAGAGCCGTTCACCGAGGCCGTGTCGTGATTGGCGGGCGACTGAGGCAAGTGATCCAGGCGGTCGCCGGCCTTATGCCGGGCGTTTTCCACCAGTTTTGGAACCTGGGAGGCCGCCGTCTTGGTTAGCTCGGTGGTCTTCACGGTGATCGTCCGCGTGACCGTCTGGACGGCGGAACTGCCCGCTACCTGGCGGCTCAGCTTGACGATCTGGTCATAGCGCTCCCGGCCGGCTCGCGAGCCGGCCAGGAAACCGACGGCGAACCCAGCGATAAAAGTGGCGCGGTACCGCATCTAGCACCCCTTCCGATGCACAAGGTCGTGGGGGTTGACCTTCCCCGGGATCGGCATGCTTATTCATGGCATGCCTTCCCGGTGTGGCTGACCACCTGCACACGCACCCCCACCGATGCGCTAACCTTATGCGAAGCGTCACCGAGACGGGATTCCCGGCTTGGTGTGTTGGCGGTCCCGCGTAGCTCAATCGGCAGAGCGTCCGGCTGTTAACCGGTAGGTTATAGGTTCGAGTCCTATCGCGGGAGCCCAGTTCTTATGAGGTTTCCAGCCCCTCTCACCTGCGACAACGCAGGAAGAGAGGGAGCCCTGCTGGCGCGGACCAAGTAACACAACCGGCCTCCGGCCGGTTCCGGTCCCTAGGCCGCACGCCGAAAGCCCCCGGGATGCCCGCGAGTCCGTCCGGCAGGACGACCGCCTGGGGTCTACCCGCCCGAAACCGACGGCGAGCCGTGGCGGGCGGTGTTCACCGAGAACGGCCAGGCGCGACCGAGGAGACGCTGGCCGCCAAGCGGCTGGCCCGCACTTTTCGCATCGGCCTGCCTACGGTCCATAGCGCGCGTAGCTCCAGCCGCCACGGTGGTTCCCGCGGGCGCGCGGCGAAAGGTTCATGCTAATGCCGGCCACTTAAGAGGTCGTATATCTCTTTCGTGAAAGGAACTCGATGCGCACCACGATCTCTCTGGCCGGACTGGCGATGTGCCTGACACTATCGGCTACCCCGGTCTCCGCCGGGACGGAGTCCCCGTGGCATCTATACCAGGCGCCGGTAGCGGGACAGGCGACGCTGGACGCGGCGGTATCACCCGGACGCCAGGACGCATGGGCCGCCGGGTTCACCATCGCGTCGTCCAGCACGGGTACTGGGTCCAGCAGTTGCTTCGACGTCGGCTTCCTCGACTCGCTGATGCTGCACTGGAACGGCCGCACCTGGCAGCGCGTGACCGTCCCGGATCTTGGCCGCATCAACAACATGAGCGCCGCCAGCCCGGCAGACGTGTGGGCATCGGCCGACTGCGGCCTGCTGCACTGGAACGGCAAACACTGGGCAGTTAGCTCCTATCCCGTTCCCAAAGACGCGCAGCAGCCAGCTCCGGGAAACATCGTGGCGGACCAGCCGGATGATGCCTGGCTGCTCGGCTCGACCTACGATGCCGCGACGCAAGTGGCCGGGGAATTCGTCGATCACTGGAACGGCCGGGTATGGCGGCTGATGCCGCTGCCGGATCTCGGTACGGACGCGACCCTGGACGCCGTGGACGCGCGGGGCCCGGACGATGTGTGGGTCGCCGGGACGGCCAGTACCAGTGATCAGCCGGACCAGTTCCTTCTCCTTCACTGGAACGGACATTCCTGGCAGCAATCACGCCAGCCTTCGACGGGCATGTGGACGAAATTCGTCACCGGGGTGACGATGCTGTCCGCCGACGACGTGTGGGTAGTCGGCTGGGGGAAGACAGCACCGGCCGGAGATGAGCCTCGCCATCCCATCGCCTTGCACTGGGATGGACGGAATTGGACAAACACGGCTGTGCCGAGCGGACGCGGAGAGGTCTATCAGATGGTCCAGGACGATGGTGACCTGTGGGCCGTCGGCGATACCTATTCGCCCACCGCCACTACCTACACGATGGACATGCTGCGCTGGACCGGGAACCGCTGGGTCAACTCCGCGGTCCCGGTAAGCGGAGAAGGGTCGCTCTTCAGCGCCGCGCCGGTTCCCGACGGCGGAATGTGGGTAGTCGGTGCCACCGGCAGCAACGCCCCGGTCATCGCGCGCCGCAGATGACCGGCATCGATTCCCGGCGACGCAAGACGATACCGCGACGCCATCGCAGCGACCCCGGGCGAGCCGTCGACTAGCTGACGGCGCAGCGCGCGGCTGCGGGAAATGTTTTATTCTTTCGGGTCAGTCGCACCCATCTAATTCATGCGTCGATGGGTTGGTCTGACCATTTTTCTGAGGATTTGAGTGCGTCGGCTTGTGCCTCCCCCGGCCTACCAGTACGGTCGGCTGGGGGGTTAGGAATCCGCGAGAGGTTGACGCAAAAGCATGACTACTCCAACGGTGATGTACGACTCGGCGTACAACGACCAGTTTCCCGCTGACTCCCCGGCAGTCGGCGGGTATGTGGACGGTGAAATTGGCAACCAGCCGAACTATGACTGGCTCGTGCAGCATTTTCCGTCCGCGCAGCACTTTTCTTTCACGCTGTCCTCATCCTTGGATGCCGACTGCCTGGACATCGAGAGCGGTGCCGCGTCCCCCTACGAGGCCGCCTCGTGGTACGCCGTGCAGCAGGCGGCGGGAGACTCCCGGCCGGCCCTCTATGCGTCGGCCTCGCTTATGGAGTCCACGCTGATCCCCATCATCAACGCACTGGGCAGCCGGAGCGAGGTGCGGCTGCTATCGGCGCACTACCTCGCGGGGGAGCACATCTGCGGCCCGTCCACCTGCGGGCTGACCTCCATTGACATGGACGGCACCCAGTGGAGCAACAATGCCCTCGGGCGTAAGCTCGATCAATCTCAGCTCCTGCCATCGTTCTTCAGTCCGACCACCCCGGTCAGCGATTACCTGACGATCTCCGAGGGCTCGACCGGGGCCGGGGTGAGCATCTGCCAGACTCGGCTGAACGTCTGGGGCGCCAGCCCTAAGCTCACGGTGGACGGCGATTTCGGTCCGGATACCCTGGCGGCTGTCGAGGCATTCCAGCGGGCGCACGGCCTGCCCGTCGACGGGGTTGTCGGCGCCAAAACCTGGGCCGCGCTGCTGGCCAACCCGGCTGCTCCCTCGGGTTACGGGGCACCGGAGAACCTCGAGGCGGACGGCGGGCTGCACTCCGTCAAGCTGACCTGGGCGGCACCTGACACCTCCGGCCGGTCACCCATCCAGTACGTGATCTTTGTCTACGAGGGCACCACCTGCAACGTGAAGACCTTGGTCCGGTCTTACCCGAGGAACGTCGGGAGCGTCCTGGAATACCAGGGTGGCAGCTTGGGGGAGAAGACCCAGTACACCGCGCACGTCGTGGCGCAGGGACCGGGCGGGGGGTATCTCGCCCCCTACACCTATGCGAGCGTGACCTTCACTACCGGCTGAAGGCGGATGGGTCCTACGTGGGCACTCACGAGAGCGCCGTGCTGCCGGTGCTTGAGGAGATCTTCCGGGGGTGTCCGAGGCCTACGGGCTGGCTGTCCAACGGGAAGGTGACCGCGGCCGAGGAGGGCACCGCGGACTTCATTAACTCGGAGAGCGTGCTGTCTCAGTCGCTCAGCCTCAGCAGCACCGACTGGACCAATGCCTACCTACCGTAACGCGTGATCGCCCCATCGGACGGACGACCGGCTTGTGGTGGTAGCGGCCGACGGGACGTGCCAGCGGCTCATCGCCATCTTCTCCCGGGTTAACGCACCCTGACTGCCCGACATGCCGGATGTTTCCGGCGGTTGAGGTACACGAACCCGGGAGAAGATGCGCGGCGGGCCGGGGTTGGTTGCCGCACGCGTGAGGTGAGCACCCAACTCCTACGGTGAGCTGAACGTGAAGTAGTGCAGGCTCATGTATGGTGCCGGGCCGCCGGAGGCAAGCACGATATAGACGTTATGGATTCCGGTTACCTCGGTCATGTTCGTCCCGACGTTCTCCCACGAGTCCCAGCCACCGGTGCTGCCGAGGGAGAAGCCCGCGACTGGCTTGTTGGCTGGGTTGTCGAGCACTACCTCGACTCCGCCGCTGGCGCCACTAGGGGCGCCACTGGCGACCCGGGCGGTGAAATGGTTGGAACCGGAGCCGAAGTTGACATCTGGGTACTCCAGGTAGTCGCCGTTGGAAAGCTCCGGGATCTGCTTTCCGTCAACGCCGGCCGGACTGGGGTCATCGGTGACGGTGACTGTGATCGCGCCGTTGGACGAGGTGTAGCAGTCGGCGGAAATATCGGCGGACGCGGTCTGCGTGCAGTCCGTGGCGGGCTCGGAGGTTGCGTGGCCGGAGGGGGAGGGCGCGGCCGAGGCAGCATGGGTCGCAGCGGGTGACGCGGCCGCGTACGGTGCTAGCGACATGGCGACGATGACGCCATGCCGGACGGTGAAGCGGCTATGGAAATGTTTCTCGGCCCCGTTCGTCCGCAGGACGGTGAGGTCGGCTGCCACCGCGTCGCCCGACACCGACAGGATCCCCAGGGATTCTCGCGCGGTAGTAGCGTAACCGGAGACGAATCGCTGGTAGGTGGTTCCGGCCCTCATGCCCCATAGGCTCCATGCGCCGGAGTAGTCAAGGTGGTTGATGTCCGAGACATACGACTCCACAGTGGCGGCCGGTCCGGGCATCGAGCTTGCCGTCGGAGAGATCACCCGGAGAGTCTTCGCGGGACCGGGTGTCGCGGTCCTATGCTGCAGGGCCCAGCCCCCGCCACTGGCGGCGAGCGCCGCCACGCAGACCGCGCCGGCCGCGAGCACGCGCCGTCGGCTCAGCCCGGGCTTCGCTGTCGGCTCGCTGGCCCCGTGCCCGCAAGCTTCCGCTAGCGCCGCGGCGAGTGCGCGGCAGTTGCCGTACCGCTCGTCCGGGTCGACCGATAGCGCCTTGGCCAGGACCGCGTCGACGGCCGACGGTAGATCCGGGCGCAAACTGGTCAGCGTGGGCGGCGACGCGGAGAACTGGCCTGGCTGGCCGGACTCGTCGTACTCTCCGGTGAAGGGCGGTCGGCCGGAAAGCATCTCGAAGAACACGCAGGCCAGTGAATAGGCGTCCGCGCGCCCGTCGACGTCTACGTCCAGGAGTTGCTCGGGGGCGGCGTAGTTGATGGTGCCCACGCATTCGTCGGTGACTGTCAAGCCTGCCGGGGCCGGGACGCCGAACCGGCCGCCGCGGGCCTGGACGGTCGGCACTCCTTCTAGCAAGCTGATCCCGAAGTCCGACAGATAGACGTGGTCGCCGGTGACGTTCTCCGCGATGTCGCCGATCAATATGTTGGCAGGCTTCACATCGCGATGCACCAGCCCGCGGGCGTGCGCCGCGTCCAGCGCCGACGCCACCTGAGCGGTGATGCTCACGGCGCGTGCGACAGGCAACGGGCCTACCCGTTCAAGCAGGCTGCCCAGATCCCGGTC
>JBEKHI010000004.1:0-52753 GCA_050012355.1 Streptosporangiaceae bacterium
GGCCGCGCGGCGGCGGGCTGAACGGGAAGAGGCACCGTGGCGAGTGCCACGGTGCCTCTTCGCGCTTTGCTGAGCTAGCGGGCGAGCAAGGCTAGGACAGCGTTGAGCGGAACTTGTAGGTCCCCGAACCGACCTGTACCTGCAGGCACGAGCCCTGCATGCCGGTTACGGTGACATCGTTAGCGTGCGCGATCGGGTTTCCGCTCTCCGTCACCGACTGGGCGCTGGAGGTCGGGATGCACACCGACGCCCGCGAGCCGACCGGGACCTGGATCGTGAGGGTGAAGCTAGTCCCGTTGTGGGTCCAGCTCGAGCTCACGCGCCCCAGCGGGCTGGTCTCGTAGGCCGATGCGTGGGTCAGGCCGTCAACGGCGGACGGGTCGATCGAAACCGTGCCGAAGCCGGGGGAGGTGGACTGGATCCCCGCGACGTTTGAGTACAGCCAGTCATCGACCGTTCCCATGAAGGCATGGTCATGGGACCGTGCGACATCGCATGAACTGTCCTCCCACGCCTCCCACATGGTGGTGGCGCCGCACTGCAGGAACCACTGTCCCCAGCCGGGAGCGGTCGGGTTGGTGGCGACCAGGTACGCGAGGTTGCCGTATCCGTAATCGGTCAGCATCGGAAGGATGTACTTCGATCCGTTGGCCCCGGTAGCCAGGTGGTTCCCGTCCGCGGTGACGTTGGCGGCCAGGCCGTCCGCGATCGCCTGCTGGGTTCCGGCTGGGGCCAGGCCGAACGCGAGGCCGTACACGTTGGCTGTCTGGTCGTAGGCGGTTGAGGTGATGACGCCGTTTGGCCCGCCATACGCGTGGGAGTCAAGCCCGACCGGGTCGATGTACTCGTTGCTGGCGGGGACGTAGAACTCGTTGTTGACGGCCGTGCGGATGTCCGCCGCGAGGCTGGCATATTCGCTCGCACCGGAGGTGTTGCCGATCGCCGCGGCCATGATGGACAGGTCCTCGGTCTCCCGGTAGAGGAACATGGAGCCCAGCATCTGGCTGGAGGGCGGGTTGGGGTCGTTGCTCGGGACTGACCAGTCGCCGTACGTCGTGCCCTGGTAAATGTAACCAGTCGGCGCGATGATGCTCTCCATGTCATTGATGTAGGCCGCCATGTTGCTGTAGTCACGGCGGATTGTGGGGAGATCGTTGTAGTTCAAGTACATGTTGTACTCGATCAGCAGGAAAGAGCCTCCCCACAGCGGGTCGACATTGTCGTCACCCGGCGGTGTCGGGACGAGTACCCCGATGTTGCCCGCCGAGTCCTGCGAATCGTCGAAGTTCTGCATCATGTGGTTGTAATAGGCCTCGGCGTCGAAGTTATCCATCTCCGAGTCCGAGTAATCGCCGTTGTCGTTGGTCCAGCCTCCCTTTTCATACACCGGGGTGTCGCTGCCGTAGGAGTACTGGTTGTTGAGGATGGTGTTCGCCTGGGCGGTCTGATAGTCGTTCAGCAGGCTGCTCGAGCTGGTGAAGTTACCCGACGTGGCCAGGTCCGTGTGGGCCACGACCCCAGTGATCGAAAGGATCTTGGGCAGCGGCACGGTACACGGGGTGGCGACACCCGACGGGCAGGAGTTGGTCGTCACCTCCACATACTCATAGCCCTTCCAGCCGAACTCCGGCTCGTAGGTCTCCGGTCCGCTTCCCCCGAGGATGTACGTGTCTGTCTGGCCGACGTCGCCGTTGCCCTCGGATGCCACGGTTCCGTCCGAGTTGAGCTTCTCGGAATATTCGATGGCGACCGCGGTTCCGGGAGTGCCCTGCATGGTGATCCGGGTCCACCCCGACGTAGTGATCGGGAACGTGTAGACCTCTGTGTCCGCTATCGGTTCGGTGACCGAGGACGGTTTGATCGTCGAGGTCTCCTCGACCGGCGGGATCAGGTCCGCGCTAAGCGTTCCGGTGGGTGCTGACAGCGCCGCGGCACTGACCCAGCCGGTGTCGTTGCTGCCTGCCCGCGTCCACCCTGGCTTTGCCTGCAAAGCGTTGTACGTCTCCACCGCTGATGAGTTGTAGGTGGTGGGTCCGGTCGCGACTTGCCACGTGGGGTTGGTCACCACCTGCGTGGAGGTGCCGTTGGCGTAGGTCACGTCGAGTTCGACCTTGAGCTTGGGCTGGGCAGGCTGCCACGGCTCGCCGGTGGACGGATAGTCGTCCGCCCCTCCGGCGTAGAAGCCTTCGCCGAGAGCCACGCCGATCTCATTGGACGCGGAATGCACCAGCTTAGTGACGTCGAAGGTTGAGTAGTCCACGGTCTTGCTGTAGTCGGTATTGGCGGTGTCGAGCTTGTCGTTGCTGACCGACCGCCCGTTGATGTACAAGTACGGGTAGCTGAGACCCGAGACGTAGACGCGTGCCGAGGTGATGTCCTTGTTGTCTAGCGCGAAATTCTTGCGCAGTAGCAGTTCACTGCCGACCGTGACGTTGCTGTCCCACGGACCGTTGCCGTAGGAATCGACATCCAGCGCCGGGACCCACGAGGAGTCGTCGAAGCCGGGGTCCTGCCAGCCTGCCGGGTCGGTCGTCGATGACAGCCAGGCGGCGTTGGTCACCACGTCGCTGGTCGTTCCGTCGGCGTATTCCAGGCCTAGCGTGCCGATCCAGCTCCCTGGGCCTCCCGCGTTGGTCGCCGCGACGGCGATTGTGTTCTCGCCAGCGTGGAGGTCAGCGGTCACATCCTCCTCTTGGGCTTCTTCCCACGCGTTTGCCTGGCCGTCGGACTGCCCTATCAGCTTCCCGTTGACGTACAGCACCCACTGGTCGTCGGCGGTGATCAGGAAGTTCGCCCGGGAGAGAGTTTCGTTCGCCGGGATGTCGACCTCGTCCAGGAAGTAGCGGGTCGCGACTGGCGCGCTGCTGGCGGGATCGCCCTCCGGGTACCAGATCCAGTCGGAGTTGTTGAGCGACAGCGGATCCGGGTCTCCGATCCAGTCCCCCTGGAACTGGCTCGGGTTAAGGAACGCGGTCTCGAACCACGCGGGCGCGCTCCAGGCCGAAGCACTGCCGTAGTTGTCCCAGACCCGGACCTGCCAGTAGTAGCGAGTCCGGGAGGTAAGTGCCGGACCGCTATAGGCGACGTTGTACGACTGGCCGGACTTCACGACGCCCGAGTCCCAGACCAAATGCTGGCCGCTGGCCAGGTCGCTCTCATTCTCGGCGACGCGAATCTGGTAGTCGCTCTGCGAGACCCCGCGGGCCGCCGAGGTTATGACCCAGCCAAGATCGGGCTGGGCCGAGTCGATTCCAAGCGGGTTGGTCACGTCCTCGGTGGTCAGCGAGCCAACAACGGGCGCCTGAGCCGTGGATGATTGAGCGCCCGGCGCGGAGGCACCGGTGAGCGCCAGCACCAAAAGGCTCAGCGGAAGCACAACCGCGGTCCCGACTCGCAGTCGCCGTGTCAGCTTGCTGGCGGGACTGGATCGATGCGATGAAGGCGCTCTTCGGCGTAGCCACTCCATCATCGGAGTCACTCCTGTCTGTTGTCCTGTCACTCCCGCCCCGGATGTCTCGGCGCGTGCGAGTATTGAAACGGTCTAATCACCACTTATATGGGTGTCGTGCAACGTCAATCAACAAGTCTGACCGGATCTGGCCAGGGCTGCTCGACGGCAGAATTAGAACGTGTTCTACTTCTGATCATGGACGGATACGTTGATCCGGCGTTCCGGGCGGTACGGGAGATCTTCGAGGCGAGCTTCGCCGACGGCGGGAACGCCGGGGCGGCGGTGGCGGTATTCGCCGAGGGCCGGGCCGTGGCCGATCTCTGGGGCGGGCTGGCGGACGCGCGGACGGGGAGGCCATGGGCACGCGACACGCCGTGCGTGACGTTCTCCTGCACGAAGGCGATCACCGCGACGGCCGCACTGCGGGTAGCTCAAGAGACGGGGTCGAGCTGGGACGAGCCAGTGACGGCATGGTGGCCGGAGTGCGCCGTCGCGGGCAAGGAGACCACGACGCTAGCCGACCTATTGACCCACCAGGCCGGGCTGCCGGCCTTCGACCGGCCGGTCACCGCCGCGCAGGCCGCCGATCCCGGGGCGATGGCGGCGTTGCTAGCGCGGCAGCATCCGGTCTGGGAACCCGGCACCCGCCACGGCTACCACGCGCTGACCTTCGGCTGGCTGGTGGGGGAGTTCGTCCGCCGGCGCGCCGGTTGCCCGGTGGGTGACTACGCGCGTAGCTATCTCGGTGCCGGGCTGCGGATCGGGATCTCACCGCGGGAGGCAGAGCAGGCGGCGCGAGTCGCGAGCCCTCCTGCCAGCCAGCAGACACGGTCAGCCGATGCCGGGGCCGATCGATCCGGCCACCGTCGCCCGGATGACGCGGGAGTACCGAGACCCGGCATCGCTAGCGACTCGCGCCTGGTCCAATCCGGCCGGTAGCTACAACAAACCGGAGGTGCTGGCCGGAGGATGGCCCGCGTCCGGTTTGGTGACAACTGCTCGTGAGCTGGGGGAGTTCTACCGCGACCTCATTAGCGGCGCACTGCTGGCACCGGACCTGCTGAGCGAAGCCATTCAGCAACACGTGCGGGGCAGCGACCAGGTGCTGCTGCTGGAAAGCGCCTTCGGGCTCGGCTACATGCTGCCCTCGCAGAATTTCATCCTGCCCGAGTCGGCCCGGCCGACAGCCTTCGGGCACCCAGGCGCCGGGGGAGCGGTCGGCCTCGGCGACATCGCTAACCAGGTCGCGATCGCATTCATCCCCAACCTGCGCCGCGACTGGCTGGCCGGGGACCGGCGCGCCTACGACCTCATCGCGGCCGTCTACGATGCGTTGTAACCAGTGCGACAGACGACGGTAGCCGGAAAACAGCGGGTCAGCGGACGCGCCACAGGTAGGCGCTGCCGTTGGTGCCGCTGGTAGCCAGCGTCTTGCCGTCCGGGCTGAACGCGAGGGAGACGACCGCGTTGCGGTCTTTCTCGTTCAACACCGGAGCGAGCGTTCCTCCCGGATTAGCCAGGACGGCGACGAGTGCCCTGGTACGGAGGTTCCACAGGTAGGTTTTGCCGTTGAGGTCCCCGGTGGCCAGCATCTCGCCGTCCGGGCTGAACGCCGTGGGTAGGACTCCGGAGCTGTCGGGGTCAGTGAACGTGGCGAGGAGCTTCCTGGTGGTGGTGTCCCAAAGGGAGGTTTTCCCGTTCAGGCCGCCGAGCGCGATCATCTTGCCATCCGGGCTGAAGGTCACCGAGAGGACAGCCGAACCGCCGGGATTGGTGAGGATGGCGAAAATCCGGTTGGTGGCTAGGCTCCACAGGTAGACCTCGTCCCTGGTCCCGCTGTTCTCAAGTGTGGCGAGGGTCTGGCTGTCGGGGCTGATGGCCAGATCCTCGAAAAACGGCGCTGCTGATTTGCCGATGTCGTTGGTCTGTTGCCCAGTGACCAGGTTCCACAGGTGGACCACGCCGGTGGCGTCCACGGCGGCGAGCACTCTCCCGTCTGGGCTGATCGCCACGTAAGCGATCGTCGCATTAATGTTTCCCAGGTCGGCGGCGCGTTTTCCGGTGGTCGCATTCCAGAAGTAGAGGCTGCTCTCGTCGGCACCGCTGGCCGCGGCCAGCACTTTGCCGTTCGGGCTGAACGCCTCGCCGCCGCCGCCGGCTCCAGCCAGGGTGAGGGTTCGTTTGCCGGTTGCCACGTTCCACAGGAAGGTCTCACCGGAGGCTACCGAAGCGTCCGCGGAACCTGCGGTACCGGTCGCCAGCGCGGTGGCGAGAGTCCGGCCGTCCGGGCTGAACACAGCAGAGGACACGTACTGCCAGTGTCCCGGCACCCTGGGCGCGGTGAAGGCGGCGATGCGGCTGAACAATGGCGGGACGGCGGACGCGGGCGGGGCATGATGAGCCGGGGCTGCCAGCACGGCGGCCGTAACGGCGGCGGCCACGACGACGGCACCGGCCAGCGCGACGAGGGTGTACTGGCGGTGCGGCCTCCTTCGTCCGGCCCGGTGTCCCCGGGCCTGGTTCGCGGTCACCGAGGCGATGCGGGACTCGGCTGCCCTATGAACCGGAGCAGCCATGGTGGCCGTGGGTGCCGGGAGGTTTGCCATGTCCGGGGTGGCCGGCCTGACCGTTCTGTTCCCGGTGCCGCCCGCCGCGGGCGCGGCACCGGAGCTCAGGTGATAGGGAGCCAGGCCAAGGGCTTCCCGAAGCGCGTCAGCGAACTGCTGGCAGCTCGCGTAACGGTCCTGCGGCGCCTTCGCGAGGGCCCTGGCCAGCACCTGATCCGCGGCCGGGGACAGGTCCGGCCGGACAGAGGTCACCAGCGGGGGGAGGCTGTTCAGGTGGGCATAGACTGTCGCCCAGCCTTCGCTGCGAGCGAAGATCACCGTCCTGGTCAGCAACTCGAAAGCCACACACGCCAGCGCGTACTGATCCGCCCGCCCGTCGACGAGCCGCCCCTCGATCTGCTCCGGTGCTATGTAGTCCGGCGTGCCCAGGAACTGGCCAGAGACGGTCAGCCGGCCCGACTGCACTCCCTTGCTGAGCCCGAAGTCCGAGAGGTAGACGTGATCAGGCCGGCCAGGATGGGTGTCCAGCAGCATGTTCGCTGGCTTGACGTCCCGGTGCACTAGGCCGGCGGCGTGCGCGGCATCGAGCGCGGACGCCACCGGGGAGATGATCGACGCGGCCCTCGCCGACGGCAGCGGGCCCTCCCTGCGCAGCAGGGAGCCCACGTCTCCGCCGCCCACAAACCGCATCGCGATGAAGAGCACGCCGTCGGCCTCACCGGCTTCGTAGACCGGGATGATGTGCGGATGGTCCACCGCGGCGGCCGCCCGCGACTCCCGGGTGAAGCGCTGGCGGAACATCGTATCGGCGGCCATCGCGGGAGCCATGACCTTCAGCGCCACCAGCCGGCCTAGGTGCTCGTCACGAGCCCGGTACACCACGGCCATCCCGCCCGCACCGACCTGCGTTTCCAGCCGGTAACCCGCTACCCAGGATTCCGCCCGGGGGACGGCCGCCGAATTGCCGCGGTACTCCGGCAGGTCCTGAGCCACCTGTGCCTCCACCCGTTCCTGGGCCAACGTCAGGATCTATGGTTCCGCGTGGCGGGAGCAGAGGCGGCAAAACGCCGATATTGGGCGGCGAAGGGCCACCGGTCCTGCGGCAGCCGCGGCGTGCTGGCCCACAATGATGACCGTGCGCCGCGGCCTGGCTTGCCGCCGTTGCGTCCCAGCTAGCGGCTGACACAGCGACCGTCGCCCAAACCAGCGTGACGCATCCGCATCAGGTGGATCGGCGGCAGCAAGTGGGCGGCGAGACCGGCTACGACCAGCAGGATGGCCTCGGTGCCCTGGTAGGCAGCCTCAAGCGGCTGCGTATGCAGGAGGGATCGCTCGCGCTCGTGACTAGCGGCGGCCGGATCTTGCAGCTCTTCCGTATGACCGGGCTCACGCAGGTTTTCGCGCTCCACTCCTCAGTTCCCGACGCCGTTACCGCCGGCCCGCACTGGCAGGCGGCCATCGGAGGAGACACCGTCAGCCAATGGTGCCGCCAAAACGACCTCGCATGAACACCGCGCCGCGCCCTCGGCGGGGTGGTGGCGGGCGCGGATCCGCTGCCGCGCCCGCGACCCGCGGCGCGCACTGCTGATGGTCGTGGTGCAAACGGTTCAGATATTGCTGGTGTGATCTCCTGGCTCGTGCCCGGTTGCTGGTGGGTGCTGCATTACCCAGGTTCTTTTATTGGTAGTGCAGCACCCACCAGGAACGCTCCGCTGCCGCGCACCGGCTGGGGAGGGACTGTCCGGCTCAGGCGTCGCGGAAGCGCAGCACGACGGCCCCGAGCAGCAGCGCCCCCACCGCCCACAAGGCGACCACGCCCAGCCCCTGCCACGGCGTCAGCGACAGCGACTTCACCCCGATCGTCGCCTGCACGTCGAGCCCCGCGGTCAGCGGGCCGATCTGCTCCAGGTGCCGCTTGATCGTCGGGTCGGGCACCAGGGCCGAGACGATGGGGAACAGGTAGAGCATGCCGAGCACGATCCCGATGGCGGCGGCGGGATCGCGGACCGCGGTAGCCACCCCGAGGCTGAACACCGCGATCAGGCTCAAGTACAGCACCGTGCCCACCACGGCGCGCAGGTCGGCGCCCGCAGTGAGCGACGGGTACCCGTGCGCCACGGTGAAGCCGTGGCCGGGGAGCATCAGCCATCCAGCGAGCGCGGAAAAGCCCACCGCGAGAGTCGACGCGACGAGCACCGGCCCGGTCAGCACCGCCGCCTTGGCCAAGAGCATCGTCAGCCGCCGGGGCATCGCGGTCAGCGTGAGCTTGATCATCCCGGTGCTGTATTCGTTGCTGATGGCCAGCACCCCCGCGACGGCGACCACCGCCTGGCCCAGGTAGACCCCGGTGAAGCTGACCTTCGCGGGGTCAAGCCCGCACCCCGAGGCCGGGCAGTGGGCCGCGCCGACCGCCGCCACCCCGAGGGCGACGGTCAGCGCGACGATACTCACCAGCAGCCACCCAGGACCCGACACGGTGCGGAGCTTGGTCCATTCCGCATGCAGCGTGTTGCTCATGCGTCCCTCCTGCGCAGCAGGTACGCGGCCAGCACCAGCGCGGCGACGGCCCACGCGCATTCCACGGCGAACCCGGCCCACGGCGCGAGCGGATAATAACCGGCCGCCGGGAGGTAAGAGGCGCCGCCGACCTGCGGATACGCCGGGAATGGCTGCTGTATCGCGAAACCGGCGGCCGGGGTGAGCCGCAGCACCCAGTCCGCTACCCCCTGCGGGAGCAGGTTCGGGACGAAGGTGAGCAGGTAGGGGATGAAGATCACCACGATGACGGTGGCGACGGTGGCGACACTGCGCCGCATGATGGTGCCGATGGCGAGCGCGAGGACTGCGGCCACCGCGAGCAGCAGGGCGGTGCCGACGATCATCCGCACCTCGGTGGACGTCGGGATGGGCAGCAGCGGGGCGCCGAACGCCGTGAGCGAGTGCCTGCCGATGGCAATGGCCAGGATGGCGGCGATCAGCCCGGTGACGAAACTGACCGCGCCGATCACCACGGCCTTGGCGGCTAGCAGCCGGCCTCGCCGCGGGGAAGCGGTCAGCGAGATGCGGATCAGCCCGCGCCGGTACTCGGCGGTGATGAATACCGCGCCCACCACGATCAGCGCGATCAGCCCCGCGAACGAGCCCACCAGCGCGTTCCAGAGGCTGTTGCCGGGTTGCGCCGGAGCGATGTCGCCGGAACCGCTGACCCTGATCGTGCCGGCGCTCTGGGTGAAAGCGCCCGGCACGCCCACCCCGTTCGGACCGTTGCCACCCACGTTGGTGCCGGTCCACCCGCTGGCAGGCCAGGACACCCCGACGTGACGGAACACCGCGGTCGCCAAGACGGGACCCCCACCGCCGGACCCGTGGCCGAGTCCCGAGTCGGTGGTGAACGTGTAGCCGGGCGACGCTGCGAACAGCCCTGCCTGCACGGTGGAGGTCAGCCGGGGAAGGGTGACCTTGTCCACCAGCGTCCAGTGCGTGCCGTCGGCGGAGTCGTAGCCCAGAATTACGTCGCCGGTGCGGACCAGCCGCAGCCAGCGCGGCGAGGCCGCGGACACACTGCCCGCCAGGCCGGGCGTGTCGTTGACGTAATCCCATTGCATCCGCACGCCGTTGGACCCGGTGACCATCATCGCCGCGTAAGCCGAGCCCTGCGACGTGTCTTCCTTGATGATGATCCCTGCCTTGGACCACGGCTGCAGGCCGTCGGGCTTCAAGGAGGACTGGCCAGCCGCCGCCTGACCCGGCGCATACTGACCGGTCAGCGACGTCAGTTGCGCGGTGATCGTGCCGTTCCCGGTCAGCGGCTGATGCGCGAAGTAGAAGGCGTCCTGAACAGCCTCGCCGCCCGGTCCGGTCGGTAGCGCCGGGCAGGCGCTGACTGTCCCGGGGCTGGTGGAGAACCCGCAACCGTCGTGGCCGAGCAGCCCGACACCGATGGTCGCCAGGATGGCGACGACCATCGTGATCACCCAGCCCCG
Organism: Streptosporangiaceae bacterium; assembly: GCA_050012355.1. Taxonomy (GTDB): domain Bacteria; phylum Actinomycetota; class Actinomycetes; order Streptosporangiales; family Streptosporangiaceae; genus JBEKHI01. The sequence goes on from JBEKHI010000004.1 coordinate 10,002, forward strand.
CACGGTGCGGAACTTGGTCCACTCCGCGTGCAGCAGCGGCATGAACTTGGTCACGACGCCACCTCCCCACGGAACTCCACCGAGTTCCTGGTCAGCTCCATGTAGGCCTCTTCGAGGGTCGCCCGGTGGGCGGTGATCTCGGTAAACGGGATGGCGTTCTCGGTGAGAATGGCCACCACTCGTTCTGATGAAAGGCTTGAAATAGTGAGTACGTCGGGTCCGGAGGTGGCGACCTCAGCCCCGGCGTTGGCGAGCGCGGTCATCGCCCGGGCGCGCGCTGTGGTGCGGAGGGTGATCCTGTCGTCTGAGGCGGCGGCGATGAGGTCGGCGACTGGCGTATCGGCGATCACCCGGCCCCGGCCGACGACGACGAGGTGATCGGCGGCGTCCTCAAGCTCGCTCATCAGGTGGCTGGAGACCAGCACCGCCCGGCCCTCCCGCCCCAAAGCACGGAGGAATTCACGCATCCAGACGATGCCCTCCGGGTCCATGCCGTTGAATGGCTCGTCGAAGATCAGCACCGGCGGGTCGCCGAGCAGCGCCGCGGCGATCCCGAGCCGTTGCCGCATGCCGAGCGAGTAGCCGCCGGCCTTGCGGCGGGCAACGGACTCTAGCCCCGAGAGTTTGATTACCTCGTCGACCCGATCCGACTTCAGCCCCTGGGAGTGGGCGAGCCACAGCAAGTGGTTGCGGGCGGAGCGGCTCGGCTGGAGCGCCGCCGCGTCCAGCAGCGAACCGACGTGGCTCAGCGGGTTCCTCAGGGTGCGGTACGGATGCCCGCTGATGGTGGCGGTGCCCGCGTCGGGGGTGTCCAAGCCGACGACGACGCGCATCGTAGTGGATTTGCCGGCGCCGTTCGGGCCGACGAAACCCGTCACCTGTCCGGGACGGACGGTGAACGTCATCCCGTCCAGCGCCTGCGCCGAACCGAACCGCTTGCGCAGCCCGTCGATCTCGATAGTCGCTTCCATGGTTGCTCACGCTAGGGGTGGCGGGCAGGTCTGGGCGTCACGCTGCGGAGCCGTCTTCCAAGTCGCTCTCGCGGGGGATGCCGGGGATGTCGCCAGCGGGCAGAATGACTGTTATGCAGGTAGAACGGATCGTCGGCATAGCGCTCGGGGCCGGCGCGGCGGTTGAGCTGCTGCTCCGGCTGGTAACTGAGCCTGGCGAGGCGGCGCGGCTGGGCGTCGGCGGCCCGGCGGCCGTCCCCACGGCATTGGTGCTCATCCTGCTCTGCCTGCTAACAACCACACCTTTGCTATCAAAACGATGGGCGGCGTCGGCCCTCACCATCGACCTGGCCTGCGTGGTCTCGCTGACCGTGTTCGGCTGGCTGCCGGTGACCGGCGGTTGCGCGCTGCTGATCGCCTCCTACCTGGCGGGGCGGCATGGGCCGGCTTGGATCGCGGCTGGACTTGGCGCGCCGTTCCTGGTGGTCGCGCTGGCAGCCCGTAGCTGGCCGGCCGTACTGCTGGCCGGGCTGATACCCGTCGTCGCGCTGGCCGGGTCGGCCCGGCGGGCCAGCGGTTCGGCGCGGCTGGCGGACGCGGCCCGGTCGCTGTCGGAGGGGGCGCTGACCGAGAACATGGCGCGCGGCGAGCGGGCGCGTATCGCCCGTGAGCTGCACGATGTGGTCGCGCACCACATCTCGATGATCTCGGTGCAGGCTGAAACCGCACGGCTGACGACTCCGGGGCTGACAGCGCTCGGCGAGAAGCGGTTCGCGGAGATCGGCGAAACCGCGCGCACCGGGCTCACCGAGATGCGGCGGCTGCTCGGCGTGCTACGGCCGGACGCCGACGCGGTCGCCGACCGGCAGCCGCAGCCCGGGCTGGCGCAGCTCACCGAGCTGATCGACACCGCGCGTTCCTCGTCGGGTTCGAGCGTCCGGATGATCGTCTCCGGGCCGGTGGAGTCGCTGGACCCGGGGGTGGAACTGGCTGCGTTTCGCATTGTGCAGGAGGCGCTGACCAACGCGCGGCGACACGCGCCGGGGGCCGCGGTCGACGTGGAGTTGCGGTTCACCGGGCGGGACCTGCGGCTCAGAGTGCGCGACAACGGGCCGGGGCCGGCCGCGGACGGCTCGGGTCACGGGCTTATCGGGATGCGGGAGCGCGCGGTCGCGGTCGGCGGGTCGCTGACCGTCGGCGGGGTCGCTGGGGGAGGGTTCCGGGTGGAGGCCGTGCTGCCGGCGAAGGTGCTGGTCTCATGACCGGCATCGTGGTGGCCGACGACCACGCCGTGGTCCGCGAGGGGTTCGCGGCACTGCTGGGCACCCAGCCGGACTTCACGGTGCTCGGCACGGCGTCTGACGGGTTGTCGGCGGTGCGGCTGTGCGAGTCGATGTCTCCCGATGTGGTGCTGATGGATGTCCGGATGCCGGTCATGGACGGCATCGAGGCGACCCGTGCCCTCGCTGGGGGTCCTCGGGTACTGATCCTCACCACGTTCGATCTGGACGAGTACGTCTTCGACGCGCTGCGCGCCGGGGCCAGCGGGTTCCTGCTCAAGGACGTCACCGCCGAGCGGCTGTTCGAGGCGGTGCGGGTGGTCGCGTCGGGGGAGGGGCTGCTCGCGCCGTCGGTGACCAGGCGGCTGATCGCGGAGTTCGCCAGGTCAGGACCCGCCACGCCAGCGCCGGTGCTCGCCGGGCTGACGCCGAGGGAGACCGAGGTACTGCGGCTGGTCGCCGAGGGGCTGTCCAACCAGGAGATCGCCTCCCGGCTGATCGTGACCGAGGAAACGGTGAAGACGCACGTCAGCCGGGTGCTCTCGAAGCTCGGGCTGCGCGATCGCACCCAGGCGGTGGTCGCCGCGTACGAGTCGGGCCTGGTGGTCCCCGGTAGTTCAGGCCGCTAGCGCGGGCCCGGTTCGCGGAGCCAGCCCCATGGACATCCATGGTTCAATCCGGTAGCGGATAGCCTCGCGCGGCGAATTCCTGGCGCACGATCTGGCGCTTGCGCTGCATGGACCGTCCGATCCGCGTTCTGGGCGTGGTCGGCTCCTTGCCGGGCAGCGGGAAAGTCAACGGCAGGGGCAACGTGCGGAAATTGGTTCGTGACCACTGCAGGGCGTCGCCGAGCTTTGCCGGTACCGGGGGTACCGGCTGCCTGGGATGGCGTGGGTAGCGGACCTGGATTTTCCGGCGCGTGACCCTTTCTGCTTCATAGTCGTATACGTCGCCGAACGACACCGAGCTCACGTGTTCCCAGCGAACGCGGTAGGGCCGGAGCCACATGGTGACGGCGATGTCGTGTTCGGTGAACCGGACCGACGTGCGCAGCCAGAAAGCCGCCCATGCCACGACGACAAAGGCGAGCCAGGCCCAGAACACGACGATGCGATGCGGCCAGAGCAAGCCGGCGATGATCACGAGCGGCACGCTGATGAGCAGGGCCGCCGCGAAGTCCACCGCGATCTTCCAGGTGACGAGGTACCTGAGAGTTACAGAGCCATCTGCTTCCCCGCCCACAATCTGGATCTTAAGGGGGCTAACAGACCGGTGTGTAGGGATATTGGGAGATATATTCGGTCCACAGGCCCGGGTCGACGGGGGCGCGGAGCGTAGGACAGATGCTCGCCGCGACCTCCTGGGGTTTTGTCTCCCATATCCGGGTGACGTTGGAAGCGGTCACGATCGTGTCCGCCGAGGCGCTGTAACTCACGCTGTTGACGATGTCCGTGCTCGCCTGGAACGACGCGTCCAGGGCCCTGTTGGCCACGTTCCACACCCGTACCGTCCCATCCGCATCCGCGGCGATCAGTTCCTTACCGCCCGGCTCGAAAGCCAGCGAGGTGACGGTCTGGCTGCTGTCCGGAATGGGGAGGCCCGTGTAACTGTGGACCAGCGTCGAGGACGGTCCCACGTTGTCGTACAGGTAGATGCTGCCGTAGTTGTTGGCGACCGCCAGGGTGCGTCCCACTGGGCTGAAGGCCAGCGTCCACATGTGGGTCGTGCTGGGGAGTACGTAGATTCCAACCAGTTTGTCGTTCGAGAGGGTGTAGACGCGGGTGAGGCCGTCCGCGCCGCCGACGGCGAGCAGCTGACCGTCCGGGCTGAACGCCACGCCCCACTGCCCCGTCTCAAGCGTATAGATGCTGTCCTGAGTAGCGTGGATCATGGCGACCTGCGTCAGCCGGGTAGCGGACCACAGCTGGACATTCGGGCTGCCAAGTGAGGTGGTGACGAGCAGCCGTCCGTTCGGGCTGAACGCCATGCCATGAATCTGTTCCGCCTGGCTGGGGGCGATGACGCCGATCTGCCGGTGCTGGGGCACATTCCACATCTCCACGGTGGCGGGGGAGGTGTTGACCGCAGCGGCCAGCGTCTGGCCGTTCGGGCTGAAGGCGAGATACGTGACGATCTCGGGGCCTGCGGGCAGGGTGGCGATCAGCCTCCTGGAGGGCATGTCGTACAACTTGACGACCTGGACGGCGCCCGTCGTAGTCATGACCTGCGTGCCCACCGCGAGCAGGCGGCCGTTCGAGCTGAAGACCGTGGCAGCGGAGCTATTCGCCCGTCCGTCGACTGTGGTCCCGCGAACATCCCATAGCGCTGTCGTGTTCTCGTCGGTGCTGGCCAGAGTGGATCCGCCGGGCGCGAACGCGACAGCGTACACCCCGGACCTGCTGGCGGCGAGCGTGTCGAGCAGCACCGGAGTCGGGCCGGATCGCAGGTCCCACAGTTTCACCGTGCCATCGACGCTGCCGGCGGCCAGGTATCCGTCGTCCGCGCTGAACGCGAGCGCGTCCGTAGTGTTGGAAAAGCCGGTAGTCACGGTGGTGGCCTGGTGCGTGGACAGGTTCCACAGCTGGATGTTGTCGGAGGATCCGAGCGGAAACGCTATGGTCTGCCCGTCCGGACTGACCGCGACCTTGCCTATGGCGTCCGAACCGACGGTTGCTGGGACGATGGTGCCTGGTCGGCTCAGGTCCCAGAGCTGAACCGGACCGCTACCGTCGCCGACGCTCGCGGCGGTGACGAGATAGCGCCCGTTCCCAGCGAAGCCGAGACTGGTGATGGAATCGACCGGGGTGAAGACGTGTTCCACGGTCCGGGTGGACACGTTGTACACGAATACCGGGCCGGCTGTTCCGCCCGCGGTCGTTTCCGCTACCGCTAGGGTCCGGCCGTCCGGGCTGAAGGCGACGGCTGTACTCGCGTATGTCTTGCCACCGGAACCGAGGATGGCTTCGCGCACCGGATGCGAGGGATCGGCGACGTTCCACAGCCAGGCGCCGCCGCCGGCGGTCGCGGCCAGCGTCTTGGAGTCAGGGCTGAACGCGGCGGCGTGCACGGTCGCGTAACCGGCGCCGAAGGTCATCGGGAGCTTGGCGAGCTGACGACGGGAGGCCGCGTTCCATAGCATCACGTACCCGTGGTAACTCGAGGTGGCGATGAGCGCTCCGTTCGGGCTGTACGTCACCCCGTACATAACGTAGCCGTCGGTGTCGGTCAGGCGACCGGTGATCGGCTGCGTCTGCGTGCTGAGCAGCGCGGTGAGGACCCCTAGTGCCGAGTGATCTAGCTCCTCGGCCTCGAGCGCGAACTCCATGGCAGTGTCCGGCCGGTTGTCGGCTAGCGCCGCTTCCGCCTCGTTGGCGAACACGGTGGCTTGCGCCTCATGGAAATTCTGCTGCGCGCTGTGGCGCTGAACGAACGCGAAACCGGTCAGGAAGCCCAGCGCGACCACCAGGGCGGTGAGAGCGGCGATGATCTCGTTCCGTCGGCGGACGCCACGCCGACGGCGGTGGTCAGACGCGGTCAGGAAGTCGCGAGCGGGCGGGCTCAGCTCGCGCTCATGCCCCGGATCGGCGGTCCACGACCGCGCGGCCGCTAGCCGGACTCCGCCATACAGCGCGGCCGGGTCTCTGCCCTCCTGGTCCCACGCGGCGGCGGCTTCTTCGACTCCCTGCCGGACGAGGTTGCCCGACCGGTCCTCGTCGATCCACTCCCGCAGCCGGGGCCAGCGGCGCAGCAGCGCCTCGTGGGTGATCTCGACCGCCTGGCCGCCGGAGGTGAGCAGCCTCGCGTCCGTGTACGCGGCGAGCACCGTCCGGGTTGCGTCCGGGTCGGGGACCTGGGCGTACAGGTTTTCCGTGCTGACCCGGCGCCGGGTGTCGGTCGTCGCCTCACCGTCGCCGATCCTGACCAGGGAAAGGAAAAGCCGCCGCGCCGTCTCCTGTCCCGTCTCGTCCAGTCGCGCGTAGACGTCCTCGGCGGTCTTGGCGATGGCGCCGTGGATCCCGCCAGTGGCCTCGTAGCCCTCGATCGTCAGCCGGTCCCCGGAACGGCGTTGCCAGGTGGCGCGCAGCGCGTGCGCGAGCAGCGGGAGCCGGCCGGCTTCGTAGCCGCCCGTTTCGTCGACGCCGAGATCACGCAGCAGTCGCTCGACAAGACCATCGTCCAAGGTGAGCCCCACCGACCGAGTCGGCAGGGCGATCGCGTCCCGGACCTCGGCGGGGGTCATCGCGCCGAGCACCAGCTGACGGGACTGCATGGCCGCCCGCAGCACCGGGTACCCAGTCGCCCGTTCGTAGAAGTCGGCGCGCAAGCCCGCGATGACATAGCCGCCGCTACTGTCGAGCCCGTCGAGGAACTCCGCCCGCTCGTCCTCATCGCCGCAGGCGGTGAAGATCTCTTCGAGCTGATCAACCACGACGATGGTGCGCGTCGTCGCGTCCTGCGCCTGGGCAGTGGCCAGCGCGTCGCGCAGCGTCTGCGCCGGGTGCGCACCTGGCGTGATCATCAGCCGTGGCCAGGACTCCGCCCCAGCGACCGGGAGCCGCCCCTCGCCGATCGCGGCGAGCAGCCCGGCGCCCAGCAGCGATGACTTGCCCGCGCCCGACGGGCCCACCACGAGGACCAAGCCGGGACCCGTCTCGTCCAATACTTGCAGCAGGTCGCCGGTCAGCTTCTGCCGGCCGAAGAACCACTGCGCCTGACCTGGACCGAACGCGTCCAGACCGGGGAACGGGCACTCGCCCGGCTTGGTCTCACCCGGCACCCACAGCGCCGACAGAGCGGGGTCCGACACGTAGAGGTCGCGGCCGACCTGGATGATCACGGCCGCGTCGGTGGCCGAGGCCCGCTGCACTTGGATCTGACGTTCGTTTAACATGACGTCACCGATCCGCGCGTCTCGGCCGACCTGGATCACGGTGCCGTGACCCGAGGCCTTGGCCTGCTGAGTGATCGTCGTCGGCTGTTGTTCCACGAGCTTTGCGAGCGCGTCGGTAACCCGGCGAAGCTCGGTAGCGGCATCCGGGTCGGCGGTGAGCAGCCGGCCGAGCCGGGACTCCCACTCCGCGGTAAGCGTGCGAGCGACCGCCTCGTCCCCGGCGACCGCCTCCTCATGCGCCTGGGTGAGGTCGGCCTCGACCGCATCGGCGTGCGCGGGCCGGAAACGACGCCACACAGCGACGATTTCGCTCTTCGCTCGCGCCCAAGCCTCGGTGGTCAGCAGCGCCACCAGCGTCGCGGCCGCGGTGGAGGCCAGCGCCGCGCTTTCCCCGTCCACAAAACACCTCCGCTCCCTACGGGAAAGCCTATCCCGTAAGGGTTTTTGATGGGGTAACAGGTGAGTTACGCCGATATGTGACTGGCGGCGTGTAACGCTGACGGCGATGCGACCAATCCTCAACGTGCAACAGCAAACACCTGAGCGGGAGCTGACCGATCACGTGCTGCTTGCTCACTCGCGTTCCGACCCGGAGGCATTCGCCGAGTTCTACCGGCGACATATCGACCGGGTGATCGGATTCGCGGTGAGACGGGTAGCCACCCCAGGCGACGTGGCCGACGTCGTCGCGGCGACCTTTCTCGCGGCGCTGGAATCGGCCGGGTCCTACGACCCCCGCCGCGGCGAGCCGATGCCGTGGCTACTGGGGATCGCGGCCAGGCTGATCGCGAACCTGCGGCGTAGACGGGCCAGAGAGGGCTTCGCGTACGCGCGGCTCGAAGGACGATCGCTGCTGGATTCCGACGATATCGAGCGTCTCGAGTCCAGGATTGACGCCGCGGCACAGGCGGACCTGGCTCGTAGCGCCCTCGCGTGGCTACCCGCCACGCAGCGAGAGGCACTGCTCTTGGTGGGCGAGGAGGGACTCAGCCCGGCGGAGGCCGCGCGGGTCCTAGGAATCTCGGGCACGGCCTTCCGTGTCCGCCTCGTTCGCGCGCGGCGTGCTATCCGGACCGCCCTGGATCACACGCCTGAGGATCCGGCAACCATCACGGAGGACATCACATGAACACTGAACGTTTCGAAGACCGTCTGCTGGCCGAGATTCTTGACCGGCATTCCGCCGTCACCGCGGTCACCGAGCCGGTGTTCGTCGCGGGACCGCCGCGTCGGCGGCGGGTACTGGTCGGCGCTGGCGCGCTCCTAGTAGCCGGGACCGCCGCGGGGGTCGGCCTCGGCGTCCTGAGCGCTCCGCCGCGAGTGGCGAGCACATCCGGCACGGTCCTGGACGCCAAGGTTGTCGCCAACCGGACGATCGGCGCTCTCGACAACCTAGGCGCCTCGATTGAGTACAGCCGCCAGCAGTATCTCGGCGGATGGTCCATAGACGGGACGCAGTACCGCTCGTCGGCCACCTGGCAGTACGGGGACAGGATCCGGACGGTCTATTACCTAGGCACGTTCAGCTCGCCTGGCCTGGACTGGTCCACCATCATGGACAGTGCTCCCGTCATGCCGCACAAGGACCGGAAGGCGAAGAAACCCTACGTCCAGACCGGCATCGAGGTCGACTACACCCATCACGTCTGGTTCCCGCTCGACAGCAGCACCGTATTCGGTGATTCATCGGCGGTTTCCTTCGCTGATCAGGTCCGCCAGGAGTTGCAGGCAGGTGAGCTCACCGTGGTCGGCAAGGTCACCCTGAACGGCCAGCAGACCATCAAGCTCACCGGCACCCTGCCCGCCAAAGGCGGCTCGATGTCCGTCGTGACCTGGATCGATCCGGCCACGTACCTGCCCGTGCAGCAGGAGGCCCGCCAGATCCTCACCGACTACGAATGGCTACCGCCGGTGCAAGCGAACCTGAGTCAGCTCACCCCGCCGGTGCCCTCGGGATTCACCCGGCTGTCCGGTCCGCCCGCCTACGATCGCTAACCCGTTCCTGGTGAGTGTGGCACTACCCAGCAAAGAGTGCGGGTAGCGCCGCACCCACCAGGAAGCCTGCTCATCCTTGGGGTGTGCTCCCGCGTTTCCCGTCCCCGAGGGGCTGGTGCAACACCGGCCGGAGACCACTTATCCCGGGTTAGTGCACCCCGGCTGCCCGGCATACCCGGGCATTACGGTCGGCTGCGGTACACGAACCCGGGATAAGTTCATCATCACCCGCCCATTGAGCTGCCGCATCCAACTGAGGTGGAGGACTTTTCGGACAGACTGGCCCTCGACGTGCGGCTAAGCCGAGTAGAGCTGGGGCACTGCTGGCAGCGGGGTATCGCAGGCTAGGTCGCTGCCGTCGGAGCGCCCGATCAGCCAGGCGAGGATCGCATACTCCGGGCCGGCGACGACCGTAGCCGCATCTGCCCCGAAAACCCGCCCCGTATCGGTGGCTTCCATCCGTATCGCGAACCCCTTGAGCCCGCCCACTGCGGTATCGAGGTAACCGCTGACGAACGCGGCGGGCCAGTCCGCGGGCCGGTAACCGATGTTCAGGTCGACGTGATGAACGTGAACCTCGCCGAGCCGTAGCGGCAGGATCCTGGCCGCGTCCGTTTCGTAGCCCCCGGTCCAGCGAACCGTCCGCTGCCATGACTCCGCTGGCATCGCGTCCGCCTCGGCGAAGAACGCGTCCGCGGTGCCGCGCACGTCCGCGACGAGCTCTCGAGCCGACCGGCCGGCGCCGTCGGCGATCGACGCCGCCCGTGCCTCGTGGCTTTCGTACTCGTAGCTCGGCACACCAGTCCGCGCCCAGTTCAGCAGCCGGGTGCTGCCCTCGGCGTTGCGGGCGATATGCGTGAGCACGTGACCCCGCGTCCATCCGGGCAGCGGCGACGGCGCCCGCACATCCGCGTCCGACAGGCTGTCAATGTCGCGCAGCAAATCCGCTGTCGCGGACCGGAGCTGCAGTAGGTATTCCACGCGTGAACAACGGGCCGAAGACACGTCTCGATTCCGGCAGGCGCTACGCGTCCTCTCTAATGCGGGGCTTGCCCGCCCCTAGATCGTCATCGGCCGGGGCGAACGAATAAGGCGTGCCCCGGCCGATGTCCCTGCTGCACTTCTGTCTGCCAAGACTGCCCATGACGCCCGGGTCTACCGGTGTCAGGGGATCGGATGCCGTCCGGTCCACCAGACAAGCTCCTGGTGCGCAGGTTGCCCTCCCCGCCTATTAACTGCGGTTCACGGCTGTCTGGATCTTGCCTGTGGGTGATTGCGCACCGCTTAAGTTACGCACCGTTGCTATGAATACATTCCGCTTACCTGGAAAACGTTGCTGAACGTTCCTGAACGATATTTAACGTTCCCTGACGCTGCATAAAATTTATTCAGGTCATGGCTTCTGAGCTGCAGGAACTCTATAGCTGACAGGCTTTTTCTATTATGTTACGTAAGGCTACTGGACCGGCATCAACTGCGGGATTATTCTGCTGTTTGCCAAGACTGCCCTAGGCGCCCGTATATATACCGGGCTTGCTACGGGACCGGCCATTCGTCCGGGAATACCTTTGCCGTCGCATTGCGGCAGGCATGAAAATTCGGAGTGCGCAATGGAACTGAATGTCAAGTTCGTTACCCGGCCTGGGCTGGGGACAAAGACCAGGATGCTGGTTGTCATCATCGTAATCATCGCCGTGCTGGTGATCTGGGTGGCCGGATACGGGCCCGCGACCTCAATCCCCGTGGTGCTCGCTGCGGGGTTCGCCGCCATCCAACTCGCCGACGCAGTAGCCGGAGACCCGCGGAAGCTGCGGTCGGCGGTTGGCTGGGCAGCGCCGGATTCCGGTGGCGAGCCGCTGTTATGCCCCGGTTCCGGTTTCTCGGGCCGCTCGAGGTCCAGATACGAGATCAGTGGCGGGACATCAGTACGCCGAAGTGGCGCAGTCTCCTGGCCGTGCTGCTGGCAAATGTCGGCCAGGTTATATCTGCCGATGCTCTTGTCGGCGAGGTGTGGGGATACCAGGACCCCCCTGACCTCGCGGTGAACCTGATCAGCATCTATGCCCTCCGGCTGCGCCAGCTGATGGGTGACGCGGACGGCAGTCTGCTGGCCGTGCGTCCTGCCGGTTATCAGCTGCGGATCGGGCCGGCAGATACCGATGCGCAGGTATTCCAGGCACTTGTCCGCGACAGTCAGCGGACTCTCGCTGCGAGCGACCCACGAAGCGCCGCGCGCCTAGCGCGTGAGGCGCTCGCCTTGTGGCGTGGTCGCCCCTTCGCGGACGTGCCGGCGTCGCCCCTCCTCGAGCGGGAGACCGCGACGCTCACCGAACAGCGGATCTATGTCACCGAGCTCCGCGTGACCGCCGAGCTGGCCTGCCGCGAGTTGCGGACGGCGGAAACGGTAGACGAGCTACGCCTGCTGCTCACCGCCCATCCTTTCAGAGAAGGCCTTTGGGTGCTGCTGATGCAGTCCCTGGCCTATGCGGGTCGACATGCGGAGGCCCTGGAGGCATACGGGCAGGCCAAGGCCATTATCTCGGACCAGTTCGGAACCGGTCCGGGCCCCGAGCTGCGCAACTTCTACGGGAAGCTGCTCGCCGCAGACTCCGCCGCCGCCCGTGGCATTCTCTCCTGTCCGGGAACCGCCCTCCCGGAACCGCTGCCGAGCACGGCCGACGATCCGGCACGGGACCGCCGCATCAACGGGCCTACCCGGCGGCCGCGGCCAACTCCTGAGCCACGCAACGTCGCCAGTCCTGAAGACTTCGGCCGCGAGCTCACCGCCGCCCGCGCCTGTGCAGGACTGACCGCTGCGGAGGTAGCCCGCACAGCCGGGATTACCGGCGGCCAGATGAAGGCGTACCTGGCCGGGCTTGACCGGCCGCTGCGGACCGCGGCGGGGATGAGAACGCTGCGGGCCGTCCTGGCCGCTTGCGGGATCACCACCGCAGAAGACATCTTGGCCTGGACGGACGCCCTGATCAGGGCCTGGCCGGAAACAGGCCCGAGCCCGCTCGCAGCACGCAGCCGCATAGGCACGGGCGGATCCGGACAGGCCGCGCCTGTCCCGGATGCTCCGGGATTCGGCCTGTGTCCCGACCCGCTCGCCGCCCGGACCGAAGAGGAGTTCGTCACAGCCCTGGCTGACTACCGGGTATGGGCAGGCAAGCCATCCTTCCGTGAGATGCAGCAAGCATGCGGCGGCAGATTTTCCGCTGCCACCATGTGCACCGCCTTGCGGAACCGCAGCAAGCTTCCTAGCCAGCAGCTAGTCTGCGCGATCGTCCAGGCATGCGGGGGAACTCCTGGCCACCTGGAGAACTTCGTAACTGCGTGGCGGCGACTCCAGCCAAGGCAGCGCGATGGCAGGCCAGCAAGCCCGCCAGGCAGAAGAACCCTGTACTCCATACCAGATACGGCCTGAAGAGGCATAGACCAGGGATGCGACGATGTGCGGCCGGTTTTCCGGGTGAGGAAAGTCGCGTGCGGGCAAGGAGCTTTTCCTGGGTCAGGTAGCCCCTGCCTGTGCGACCTCAGCTTCTAGACGCCTTACCGTGCGGCGGCCAGCAAGTCGCGCTGGTGTCGCTGGCACCAGCGCCGTGCCCGGGCGGCCGGCTCCGCTACCGCGCGCCAGTGGTCGGCGAAGCCCTGGTGGCCATCGGCGGCGGCCTCGGTAACGATCGCGTAGGTCCAGTCATGATTGGCCACGATCGCCTCGGCTACTCGGCGGCGGTCGGCGCGAGCCAGCCCGCTGGCGTCGAGGAAGATCCGGAACCGTTCCAGCCCGCGCCCCTGCCGGCTGTCGGCGATGTCATCGTCGGGCTGGAGCGGTGCCCAGGACCGCGCGGCGGTCGCGAAGTCCCAGACGGCACTGCCGGGCCCGGCCCAGTCGAAATCGATCAGGGCCACCGCCCGGCCGTCGCGGAATACCAGGTTGGCTGGGTGAACGTCGTTATGGCTAACTAGGCCGGTACGGAACGCTGCCGGTATCTGTCGTGGCCACCGGTATCCGGCTGGGTCGAAGGACGCGACCGCGAGGTGATACCGGCGCAGCAGATCGGCGATGGTCACCAGCGCGGTGTCGGTGAGAGTGCCGGCCGGTAGCGGCGGTACCGCGGCCTGGCCCTCCATGTAGCTGAGCGTCTCGGTGGACGGACTCGTGCTCAGCAGGCGGGGCGCTCCGTCGAAGCCCACCGCGCGCAAGTGGGCGAGCAGGGCGTGGGTGGCGGGCCAGCACGGCGCGATCGGCCTGACCACGGTGTCGGCGACCCGGACGACCAGGCCGCGGTTGGCGGTGCCGCCGGGCAGTGGGTGCTCGTTACCGTTGGTCAAGCAGGGCCCGCGCGAGACTAGCGTGCGTGACAAGGCCATGGATCAGCCCTCCTCGGATCGCGGCCGATACTGCTGGGCTCTTGGAGACGTCGTAGGCGACCGAGAGCACGAACGGGATCCGTTCGAGCACCGGGCCGGGGGTGACGATCATGCGGCTGTCCAGCGGCGTCGCCAGTGGCCTGCCGTCCGCACCGAGGAACACTCCGGCCACCTCGGCACAAACCCCCAGTGCACACAGGGCTTCCCGCTCAGCCGGGGTGACGGCGTCGTAGATCGTGGACAGGCCGGGCGCCCAGCCGCCGATCGTGACGACGGCGATCGTCACCGAGGGGACCAGGGCGAACGCGCTGGCGACGTCACCCTGGCGGCGCAACGCGGTGGCGGTCTCCCCGTCGTCGACGATCATCGGAGCGTAGAAGACGTGAGCCGGCCCGCCGCCGATGCTGGCGACGCTGCGGACCAGGTGCAGCAGATCGCGGCCATCGGGTGGCGGCACCGCCCCGGTGAGCTGCACGATCGGGCACGGCGGTATCTCGGTCAGCGCGGCCGTCAGCTCGCTCAGCGTACGGGACCACGACAGGCCGAGCACGTCACCGGGCGTGATGAGGTCCATCAGGGCCTGGCCGGTGACCTCGCCTAGCCGGTGCCGCAGCAGCGGCGGCTCATCGTCGGGGAAGTTGAAGACGAACGCTTGCTTGAGCCCGAAGGCGGAGCACAGTTCCGCTGACAGGGCCGCGTCCAGGCTTCCGCCGGGCAGCCCGATTTCGATGCGCACCATCCCCGATTCCCTGGCGCCGTCGAGCAGCCTGGCGACCCGGAACCTGCTGATACCGAGTCGTTCTGCGATTTCGACCTTGGACAGGCCATCGAGATAGAAGTGCCGCGCCACCCGGGCGGCCAAGACAACTTCGGACGGCCGATCCGCCGACAATCCGGGCATGACACCCTCCGTCCGCTCATTTGAGCGTCTAGGTCTCAGATTTACAGCTTCTCTTGACTTTGCCTAGCGGCGAGTTCACTGTGAGGGTCAGTGACACATATGAGCAAGGTATCGCTCATATGAGCGTACAGCTTCGGCCCCCGTCGCGATCGGCGGGAACTCCTCATCGTCACGGAGGTTCATTCATGAGACCTTCCTTTTTCAAGCACCGCAGGATCACGGTCCTCGCCTCGGTAGCCGCATTGGTGGCGCTGGCCGCCTGTTCGAGTGGCGGATCGAGCGGCGCCGCTTCTAACAGCTCTACTGGCACGGTCACAGTGGCCGTCGTGTCCAACCCGCTGATCACCGGCCAGATGATCCCGCTGACTCAGTCGGTCTTCGAGAAGGAGAACCCAGGGATCACGGTCAAGTTCGCCACCTATACCGAGGGTGACCTGCGGGCCGCGATCGAGAAAGACGTCAGCACGCACAGCAACGCGTTCAACGTCATCATGATCGGGCCGTACGAGACGCCGCTGTTCGCCAAGAACGGCTGGCTGACCAACCTGTCGACGACCTACATCTCGAAGGACTCCAGCTACGACGCGTCCGACATACTGCCGCCGGTCGCCAAGTCGCTGTCCTACAACAGTGACCTTTACGCGGTGCCGTTCTACGGCGAGTCCTCGATGCTGTACTACCGCAAGGACCTGCTCAAGGCGGCCGGGATCACCATGCCGGAGCACCCGACCTGGGCGCAGGTGCAGTCCATGGCGGCCAAGCTCAACCAGCCGGGCAAGGTGGCGGGGATCTGCCTGCGCGGCCTGGCGGGCTGGGGCGACAACATGGCCTCGCTCGACACCGTGGTCAACACCTTCGGCGGCGAGTGGTTCAACACGAAGTGGCAGCCGCAGCTCACCTCGCCGGCGTTCGAAGCGGCGACGAACTTCTACGTCAACCTGGTCCGCAAGTACGGCGAAGCCGGCGCGTCCAACGACAGCTTCAACCAGCTCCTAACGCTGTACGGCCAGGGCAAGTGCGCGATGTGGTATGACTCCACGGTCGCGGCGACGTCCATCGCGACCACCTACCCGTCGGTCTTCGCGAACACCGGCTACTCTTTCGCGCCAGTGGACAAGACAACCTCGTCTGGGTGGCTGTGGTCCTGGTCTCTCGGCATCCCGCAGGGCACCGCCAACTCGGGCGCCGCCTGGAAGTTCGTGTCCTGGGCCACTTCCAAGGCCTACGACTCGCTGGTCGCGTCCAAGTACGGCTGGGCAGCGGTGCCGCCTGGCAGCAGGACCTCGCTGTACAACAACCCGTCCTACCTGGCGGCGGCTAAGGCGTTCGCTAGCATCACGCTCGCCTCGATCGACGGGACGGACCCGGATCACCCGACCGTCAACCCGGTTCCGTACGTCGGCGTCCAGTACGTCGACATCCCGCAGTTCGAAAGCCTCGGTGTCGAGGTCGGTCAGCAGATCGCGGGAGCGATCGCGGGGACGGAGAGCGTCAGCCAGGCGCTTTCGACCTCGCAGTCCGACGCATCGCAGTACACCCCGGCCGAACTGTCCGGAAGCTAGCGCCGTGGCGGTCCTCGAGAGACCCGCTCCTCCTCGAATCACCGCAGCACCGCGGGAGGCCAGCCGTCGCGCGCGGTGGCAGCGTCGCCTCCCGCTGCTGCCCGCGCTGATCTACGTGGTGGTGGTCACCCAGATCCCGTTCCTGGTAACCCTGTGGTACAGCTTCCAGAACTACTTCTGGGATCAACCGGGCGGCGCGAAGTTCAACGGGCTGAGCAACTACAAGACGGTCTTCACCGACCCGTCTTTCCGCGGCGCTCTGCTCCGGTCGGTGGAGATGACGGTGATCTCGGTGATCGTCGCCATGATCCTGGGAGTGGCGTTCGCCGAGCTGCTGGACCGTAAGTTCTTCGGCCGGGGCATCGTCAGGACGCTGATCATCACGCCGTTCCTCGTCATGCCCGCGGCGGCGGCGCTGGTGTGGGCCGGGCCGATGCTCGATCCGAACTTCGGCCTGCTGAACTACCTGCTCCAGCCGTTCGGCGTGCACCACGTGGCGTGGCTGTCCACGCACGCGCTCGGCTCGGTGATCGTGGTGATGATCTGGCAGTGGACGCCGTTCATGACCCTCATCGTGCTCGCGGGCCTGCAAAGCCAGCCGCCCGAGGTCCTGGAGGCGGCGAAGGTCGACGGTGCCGGCGCCTGGGCCACGTTCCGCGGTGTCACCCTGCCGCTGCTGCGGCCCTACATCGAACTGGGCATCCTGCTCGGCTCGATCTATCTGGTCAACGTCTTCGACCAGGTGCGGCTAATGACCAATGGTGGCCCCGGCACCTCCACCACCAACCTGCCCTTCTACCTGTACGAGCAGGTGAACGACGCGTTCGACGTCGGCGGGGCGGCGGCCGCGGGCGTGGTGACCGTGATCCTGACCATCATCGTCGCGACGTTCGCGCTGCGGATGTTCGCCAGCGTGTTCCGTTTTGAGGAGGCCTCGTGAGCGAAGTGCGCGGCGCGGCAGCGCCTGGACTGAGGAGCGGAGCGACGAGGGAAGGCGTTGCCTCAAAGCGCCGCGCTGCGAGCGAACAAAGAAGCAGAGTCTCAAAGCGCCGCGCCGCGAGCTCACAAATAAGCACAGCTGGCTGGGGCGTGGTTGCGTGGATTGTCGGGATCGCGTTCTTCCTGCCGGTGCTGTGGATGGTGCTCACGGCGTTCAAGCCGGAGTCGGCGGCCGAGACCTGGCCGCCGAAGTTCGTGTTCAGCCCCACGCTGTCGGAGTTCCGGTTGGTCTTCTCCGGCATGGGACCCTTCCTGACCCACTCGGCGGTCGCGACGATCGGGTCCACGATCCTCGTCCTCGTCCTCGGCGTTCCGGCCGCGTACGCCCTGTCGGTCCGTCCGGTCAAGCGCTGGCGGGACGGGCTGTTCTTCTTCATCTCCACCAAGATGCTGCCGATCGTGGCCGCCATCGGCCCGTTGTACGTCATCGCGCTCAAGACGCACCTGCTGGACAGCATCTGGCTGCTGATCATCCTGTACGCGGCGATGAACCTGCCACTCGCGATCTGGATGATCCGGTCGTTCATGCTCGAGGTGCCCAGGGAACTGCTCGAGGCGGCGCGGCTAGACGGCGCGGGCCGGATCAGGGAGATGAGCCGCGTCATCCTGCCGATCATCTCACCGGGCCTAGTCTCTACCGCGCTGATCTGCGTGATCTTCGCCTGGAACGAACTGTTCCTCGCGCTCAACCTGACGATCACCAACGCCGCGACCATGCCGATGTTCCTGATCAGCTCGGTGCCGCAGGAAGGCCTGTACATCGCGCACCTGTCGGCGGCCGCCACGGTGGCTTCGGTCCCGGTGATCATCGTGGGCTGGATCGCCCAGCGGTCGCTGGTCCGCGGCCTGTCGATGGGAGCCATCAAGTGAAAGCTATTGTTATCGACCGCCCCGGCAGCTTCCGCGTGGCGGAGCTGCCGGTGCCGGAGCCTGGCGATAACCAGATCCTGGTCAAGGTGGAGTGCGTGGGCATCTGCGGTACGGACCTGCACATCCTGGCGGGGGAGTTCCCGCCGACTCCGTACCCGATCACCCCAGGACACGAGTTCGCCGGGACCGTGGCGGCGCGTGGCCCTGGCGTGCGAGCCGACCTCGCCATCGGGGCCAGGGTGGCGGTCGACCCGTCGCTGTACTGCGGCTACTGCCGGCGATGCCGGGCCGGCCGGGACAACCTATGCGAGAACTGGGCGGCCATCGGCGACACGGTGAGCGGTGCTTTCGCCGAGTTCGTCGCGGTGCCCGCGAACAACGCCTACCTGCTGCCCAGCCATTTGGACGGGCAGTACGGGGCGATGGCCGAGCCGCTGGCGTGCGCCGTCCATGGCATGCGCCGCCTGGGAACGGTGTTCGGCGACTCGGTCGTGGTGGTGGGCGCCGGAACGATGGGCCTGCTGCTCGTGCAACTGCTGCTGCGAGCCGGGGCGGGCCCGGTCGCCGTCGTGGACCGGGTCGCCGAACGGCTGTCGGTCGCCCGCAAGCTCGGTGTCGCCCAGGCTGTCACCGACGCGGCCGAACTCGGCGGCACCCGCTTCGAGATAGGGGTCGACGCGACCGGTGTTCCTTCGGCGATTGAGGCAGCGATCGGCCTGCTCGACCGGGGAGGGCGGATGCTGGTCTTCGGCGTGGCGCCAGCGGACGCGAGGATCAGCGTCTCTCCCTTCAGCGTCTACAACGACGAGATCTCCTTCACCGGTTCGATGGCCATCCTGCGCAGCTTCGGTGAGGCGGTTGACCTGCTGGCCAGCGGCGCGATCGATCCGCGTCCGCTGCTCAGCCCGCCCCTGCCGCTTGGCCAGTTTGGCGACGCGGTGGACCGGGTGCGGGCTGGGGAGGGGATTAAGTGGCACATCAGCCCGGGCGGTCCTTCTTAGGCAGCTTGCTGACCACCGTCGCGTACGAGGCGTCGACGGCCTCGAGAACCTCGTCGTCCGGGATCGCGCCGCCGACGCCGAGGTTGTTCCATCCGGAGCGGCCGATGTAGGCCATCACCGTAACGTCGTCCGGGTAACGGTGCAGCCACTCGTCGGCGATCTCGCGGGTCGCCCCGCATTTGAGCCCGACTGATGGCGGGTCGCCGGTCCCGAGGAACGCGAAGATCTTGGGACCGACCTTCGCCACGGCACCGTCGCCCCACGGCTCGTCCCGCCAGGCGCCCGGCTTGGCGAGGCAGTAGGCGAGCAGCTCATCCCAGCTCATGCGTTTACGCTAGCCCAGTCGCTGGCGAGCACCGCCATCACCTCCGCGTCCACCCATGCACCGTCCCAGCGCAGCGCGTCCCGGCGGGTTCCCTCGGAGACGAACCCGCACTTGGCATAGACGTGCCTGGCCCGCGGGTTGAACGCGTACACCTCCAGTTCGACCCGGTGCAGCCCCACGGTGCCAAACGCGTGGGCCAGCATCAGCCGGGTCGCCTCCGTCCCCAATCCGTGCCCGAAGAACCGCGGCTGCGCGAGCAAGATCCGGAACCCGCACGACTGGTTGTCCGGGTCCAGGTCGTTGAGCACGATCTCCCCGGCCCATTCCCCGCTGGAGCGTTCGAAGATGGAGAGGTCGAGCCGGCCGTCGTCCTCGGCCCGGGTGGAGTACCAGTCCTTGAGCGCGCCGAGGCTGTGCTCCTGGTGGGTACCGGTGAGCCGAAGCGTCTCGGGGTGCATCGTGAACAGGCCATCCGCGTCCTTAACGCGAACCGGGCGAAGCTGCACGAGAGTGCCGGTGAGCACGGGCTTGACCCTGAACGTCGGCTTGGCGTTGGTCATGAGCCGAGTATGACAGCCAGCCGGTCGACGCCCAGGCAGCTGATGAGCAGCCGCTCCTTGTGGTTCGAGGTGAGCCGGCGTGTCCAGTCGGTGAACCCGCCGTCGCCGACCTCCAGGCCGTCGGCGTCGATCTTGAAGCAAAGATCCTCGTAGTACCCGGATTGCCGGTCGGCATCGATTCTGGTCGGCACCGTGATCGCGTCACTGATCAGCTCACCAGTGGGGGAGAGCGGAGTCAGCGCGACGTCGATGTCGCCCGCACCCGCGTCCCGGAGCACGCTAACCGCAAGCTTCAGGTGTTCATTAAGAGCACCTATATCAAAACGGCGGTCGCCAATGTCCCGGCCCCCAGTCACCATCCCGAACAGGCTGAAATGCGCCTGATAAGGAGCCGGGAAACGCTGCGCCCGCAGGACGCGTTGTATTCCGGCCAGCTTCGCCACTTGGTCGCGATCGTGCTGGCGGCGAAGTGCGGCCTCGAGGGCGAGCGCGTTGGTTGGATCCGCGGCTACCTCGCAAGCCCGCATCGCGGTGACGACCTTGTTCTGGCTCACCGTGTCCAGCGCCGAGTGCGTGGCCAGCGGGACCACAGGTGCCAGTGTGACCAACTTTGTGTCGTCGGGGAGATGGTCGACGATCAGAGTTTCGGCGCGGAGCAGCTTTCGGTAGGAAATCCGGCCAGGTTGGCTGAACCGGTCCGTCCGGTATCTGCGGAGCACGCTCGCCGGGGTCTCGCGGGCGGCTCGTCGCCTGGCGACCTCCAGCATGAGCGTGGTGAAGTCGCTGCCGCTCAGCTGGGAAAGCCGGTCGACGACCTCTGCGCCGCCCACGCTATCCCTCACACGGTGCAGGGGTCCGTCAGCCATGCTGCCGATCTTCGCTTATAGATCCGCGAAAGGCACGCGATTTTCAGCCTGCCGGCCGTCCGGCAAGATAACGGAAACTAGCCGTCGGCCGGCGACGGTACGTTTCCACTGTGACCGGAAAGCGACCAGGCACCAGATGCCCTCTACCGCGCCGAACGGCCACGCTCCGCTGAGGAAGCCATAGCTGCTCGACAGGGCGCAGCCGAGCGCGAACGCCGCGATGAAATTGCGGTTCCTGTCCTCCAGCGCATACATCGCCATCATGAACGTGAGGACGACGACGCCGTAGATCGTGAGCACGCTCATGGCACCGTGACGGCCTCGACCGTGACCCCCGCGCCGAGCTTGCGGCTGACCTGCCGTAGCAGGTCGCCCTCGACCACGCGCCGCCACCGAGGCTGGAGCGGCGCTACCAGCACTACGTGCCTGGCACCCCGCGCGTGGGCCGCACGGACGATGGTCCGTGCCTCGTTGCGTGCCGCCGTGACCTGCCCCCAGCCGGTGGCGCCAGCCCGTTCAATGACCGTGACGGCGCGCCCCACTCGTTCGGTATGCTCACTCAGCTCACGGCGGGTAGGCAGTAGCCCGGGGTTGGGCAGGCCGAGCGCGTAACCGTGGATACGGGCCAGGCTGAGCACCGCCACTGAGGTCCCTTCGCTGAGCGATACCGCCCGGCGCAGGACGTCGGAAGGTATCTGATCCGCGGTGGCGGCGACCAGCACCCGTGCGGGCTGCTTCGGCTGGGGGTCCCAGCGGCGGCGGGCCATCGGGTCAGGGCTCCAGCTCGAGTTCCGGCGAAGGTGAGGGAGCAGGCGAAGGCGAGGGGGCAGGCGAGGGCGAGGGCACCGGACTGGGAACGGCGGCGCTGAGGCGCTTGTCGCTGTACTTGCGCCATAGGTAGAGCGGAAGGTACGCGGCCAGCACAATGATGCCTAGCAGGTACAGGATGTGCGACTCGCCGGGTCCGACGACGATCTCGGGTGCGTTCCACCCGCCGACGAAGTAGATGAAGGTGAGGAAGAGCCCGCAGGCCAGCGCGACCCAGCGGAACCAGCCGGGCATCCGGAACGGGCTCACCGCGTCCGTGCGGAACTGGCGCATCATGAAGTAGCCGACGAGGGCGAGGACGATCGCCAGCAGGTAGCCGACGTTGGAGAAGATGTAGATCCGCACTGGCGAGCCGAGCAGCGCGACCGCCATCGAGCAGATCAGGTTGAAGAACATCGCGCGATCAGGCACCAGGTGCTTGTTCGTGTGCGCAAACCAGCGGGGCAGCATCCGGTCCTCCGACGCCTGGAACAGCGACCGCCCGACGCCCATGATCGCGTTCAGCACCGACAGCAGCAGCGCGAAGACGAGCGGGATGCCGATCAGGTAGGTGACCCAGCCGAGCTTGCCGAAGATGTGGTCAGCGAAGCTCGTGTACAGCGTCAGCGGGTCGGCGCTGGACAACGAGGCGCCGAGCACGCCGACGAACACCACCGCCGTCCCGATGTAGACGAACACGCCGTACAGCCCCTCGGCCGTCAGCGCGATTTTCGCGTCCCTGGCCGGGTCGCGGCACTCCCCGATGTAGCAGGCGGCGGCCTCCATGGCCACGGCGTTCCACGAGATCACGAAGATCCAGGCCAGGAAGAACAGCAAGCCCGAGGTTTTCGGGTCGGCGAAGTGGAAGCCGGCCAGGTTGGACCAGTGGAAGCTGCCCGACTTGAACAGCGGCAGCAGCACCAGCAATGTCAGCGGGATCATCGCCAGCACGCCGAGTACGGTGGCGAAGCCGGCGCCCATCCGGATCCCCAGGTAGCAGGGGACGAACAGCACGATCAGCCCGGCCATCGTGATCACCAGCACGGTCAGCGGCACCGCCGTGCCCAGGCTGCCCAGCGGCTGGAGCACCTTACCGAGCGGGATGTGGGCCAGCACCGCGATGTACCCGGCGGCGAGGATCATGTTGATCGGGGCCACCGGAAACCAGCCCAGCCAGTATCCCCAGCCGGACAGCCCGCCGATGTGCCGGGCGGTCCGCTCGCCGAGCGGCTTGTAGCTGTCGTAGGCGTACGACGGCAGACCGCCGGTGCGGTGCGGCAGCAAGGCGGCGAGTTCGGCCATGCACAGGCACAGCACCAGCCCGATCATGACGACGAGGGCGATCGCCGGGATGGACGCCGCGCCCATCGACTGGGCAGCGAACGGGACGATGCCGGTCACCAGGATGGTGCCGGCGAGCCCGATCACGAACGCTCCCCACCAGTTGGTCCCTCGGTGCAGCGAAGATGTCACCTCAACAGGTGCGCTCATGACCTCATCCCCTCACGTTGCCACATGCCTTCCTCAACAATGTTGCATCAGAGGAAACCTTCCTGGGTTTCCCGGTAGTTAGCGCCTGTAACGCGGCGGTGAATTCACTATGCGGTGGACTATCCTTACCGCTCATGAGCAGCCCTTCCGGCGCGCCTGGACAACTGACGTGGGTGATCGCCAACCACGTGCGGGAACGCCGCAAGGAAATCGGGCTGAACGTGGGGCAGCTCGCGCAGCGGTCCGGCATCTCCAAGGGGATGCTGTCGAAGATCGAGAACGCGCAGACCTCGCCGAGCCTGTCGACGCTGGAACGGCTCGCCGCGGCGCTTGACATGCCGGTGACCGCGCTGTTCCGCGGACTCGCGGAGGAGCGAGACGCGGTGTTCGTCAAGGCGGGCAGCGGTCCCGAAATCGTCCGCCAGGGCACGCGTGCCGGGCACACCTACCAGTTGCTCGGCACGTTGCGCGGCCCGAACAAGAGGGTGGAGCCGCTGCTGGTCTCGCTGACCGAGGCCACCGAGGTGTTCCCGCAGTTTCAGCATGCCGGGGTGGAGATCCTCTACATGCTCGAAGGCCGGATGGAGTACAGCTACGGCACCCAGGCGTACCTGATGGAACCAGGGGACACGCTGCAGTTCGAGGGCGACATCCCGCACGGACCCACCCAGCTAATCGAGCTGCCCATCCGCTTTCTCTCCATCACAGTCTTCACCACCGCGTAACGCGCGTTAGCGGAGCTGACCCGCGCCCAGGTACGGGTTCGGGCTTACCAGGGGGAAGCCCTCCGCGAAACGGGTGAGGCGGAAGTCGGTTTCCGGGATCAGGGGATCGCCGCTAACGCCGTCGCAGACTAGGTCGGCGATCAGCTCACCGACGGCGGGGGAGATCTTGTACCCGTGGCCGCTGAACCCCGCCGCGACGAACAGCCCGCCGACCGGTGTGGCGGAGATGACCGGGTTGAAATCCGGGGTGACGTCGTAGCAGCCCGCATAGCTGGAGGCGATCGCCGCGTCGCCGAGACCGGGGAAGCGGTGAGCGAGCTTCTCCACGGCCCGCTCGGTGAACTCAGGGTCGGCGGTGTTGCGGTAGCCGTCCGGATCGGCCCATTCGAGCACGCTCAGGTCGCTGTTGCCGAACAGCAGCTCGCCCGAGGCCTCGGCCCGGACGTACTGCAACGAGACGAGATCGGAGAAGACGGGGAACCTCCCGGTCGGCACGCCCGGCTTGATCAGCAGGATCTGCTCGCGGCACGCCCGGACCGGCAGATCGATCCCCAGCGGCTGGACCAGGGCCACCGACCACGGGCCGGCCGCCACCACCACGGAACCGGTCGCGAGCGTCGTGCCGTCGGCGAGCCGGACCGCGGTCACCCGGCCGCCGTCCACCAGGACGTCAGTCACGAGAGTGTTCTGCCGAACAACCGCGCCCGTCCGCCGGGCAGCCGCGGCGAAGGCCTGCGCGGTGCGGTACCCGTCGCCGTGCCCGCCCCGCGGCTCATACGCGAACGCCGAAAAATCCGACAAGTCGGCGTATGGCCAGAGGGCGGCCACATCGTCGGGCGAGATTAGCCGGGTCTCGATGCCCAGCGCCTGCTGCATGGCGACGTTGGCATCGAGTGCCGCCACGTTGGACGCGCCCACACCGACCACGTAGCCGGTCTGCTCGAACCCGATCTCCTCGCCGAGTACCTCCCGTGCGTTCTCGAAAAGTGCCACGCCCTTCCACGCCATCGCGGCCAATGACGGGATGCCGTAGTGGCAGCGGACGATCCCGCTGGACTTCCCGGTGCCGCCGCTGCCGACTGTCGCCCGCTCCAGCACAGCGACGGATCCCGCGCCGCGCCGGGTCAGCGCCCACGCCGCGGCCGCACCCTCGATCCCGCCGCCGACGATCACCACATCCACGGAGGTCACGAAGACCATCCGGGGATCCAGGATGTCCCGGCCAGCGGTACCCGCGCCATCGCCGCCGCTTCCACCGTGAGCGCGACCAGGTCCTCAGGCTCCAGGTGGTGGACGTCGGACTTGCCGCAGGCGCGGGCAAGCATCGCGGTCTCCATCGCGAGCGAGCGCAGGTAGTTGGCCACGTGCTGCGCGCCGAGCACCGGATCGAGCCGCGCCTCCAAGACCGCGTCCTGGGTCGCGATGCCCACCGGGCAGCGCCCCGTGTGGCATTCGGCGCACGTACCCGGCGTCACTCCGAGGTCCGCGTAGTCAGCGCGCACATCGTTGCCACCGGAATCGACCGGGGAGTTGCAGCTGAGCGCCATCAGCGCCGCCACCCCGATCGACACCGCATCCGCCCCGAGCGCGAGCGCCTTGGCGACGTCTGCGCCGTTCCTGATTCCGCCAGAGACAACGAGCTGAACCGAACCAGCGACTCCGAGGTCTTCCAGCGCGGACGCGGCCATCCGCACCGCGGCGAGCGTGGGGATGCCGGTGTGCTCGATGAACACGTCTTGCGTGGCCGCGGTCCCGCCCTGCATGCCGTCCACGACCACCACGTCGGCGCCCGCCGCGACCGCGAGCCGGACATCGTGGTCGACGCGGGTCGCGCCCATCTTCACGTAGATAGGTATCCGCCAGCCGGTCGCCTCGCGCAGCTCCGAGATCTTGATACGCAGGTCGTCGGGGCCGGTCCAGTCCGGGTGACGGGAAGCCGAGCGCTGGTCGATGCCCTCCGGAAGGGTGCGCATCGCGGCGACGCGAGGACCGACCTTCTGTCCGAGCAGCATGCCGCCGCCGCCCGGTTTCGCGCCCTGGCCGATGACAATCTCCACCGCGTCCGCCGCGCGCAGGTCGTCGGGGTTGAACCCGTAGCGGGACGGGAGGCACTGATACACCAGCGTCTTGGAAGCGGAGCGTTCTTCCGGCGTCATGCCGCCGTCGCCGGTCGTGGTGGACGTGCCCACCTCCGTGGCGGCCCGGCCGAGTGCCTCTTTTGCCGCCGCCGACAGCGCGCCGAACGACATGCCCGCGATCGTGATCGGGATGTCCAGCTCGATCGGCTCGCTCGCGTTACGTGTCCCGAGCACCGTCCGGGTCGAGCAGTGCTCGCGGTACCCCTCCAGCGGATAGCGCGACGCCGAAGCGGTGAGCAGCAGCAGGTCGTCGAAGGACGGGACGGCGCGGCGCGCGCCCATGCCGCGGATCAGGTACCTGCCCAGCGCCGCCCGCTGCTGAATGTCCGCGACCACCTCAGGCGGAAACGTGTGGTTCACAGGTGCCCTCCCTCACTGAAGTGGTACAGCCGCCGCCCGGACCCGACGCGGATGACGTTCTCCGGATCGATGTGGTCGAAGCCGGTCAGCTTCACCAGGTCCCGCACGACGCGCACGTCGTCAGTGGACAGCTCCTCGGTCTGCGCGTCCGCGCCGAGCCCGCCGATCTTCCCCGCGACGTAGATCACCGCCTCATACAGCGAGTCGCCGAGTCCGTCCCCAGCGTTCCCGCCGATGAGGATCGTCCCGGCCTGCGCCATGAAACCGGTAAACGCACCCACATCGCCCGCGACCGCGAGCGTCGCGCCCTTGAGCGAGATGCCCGCGCGCAGCGACGCGGAGCCTTCCACGATCACCAGCCCGCCATGCGCGGACGCGCCGAGCGACTGGCTCGCGTCTCCCCGGACCCGGACCGTGCCCGACATCAGGTTCTCGCCCGCACCCCACCCGGCTGGCCCGGCCACCGTGACCCGGGCCAGCTTGCCGAGGCCGCCCGTGTAGTACCCGGCGGGACCGTCCACCAGCACGGAGATGCCGGCGTCCAGGCCCACCGCGAGATTGTGCGCGCCGTCGGGGTTGCGCAGCACGGCGGAGGACCCCGGCGTCAGTTCCCGCAGCGCCGCGTTGACGCCGCGCGCGCCGAGCTCACGGACATCGAGCTCTACAGCGACCACAGGAAGACCTCCTCGGGAGCTGGCTCGAAGACCTTGGCCTGCTCGATACCGGGGAGGCCGAGCAACGCGCGGTACTCGCTGGCCATCGTGACCCAGTCCGGGGTTTCCGCGACCAGCGCGGGCTTGCAGGCGACCGCGTCCCGCACCACCGCGAACTCAGTCCGCGTGGTGACGAGCAGGGTGTAGAAGCCGTCGAACGTCTCGCAGACCCGGCGAAGTGCTTTCTCCAGGTCATCGCCCCGCTCCAGGCACGCGCCCACGAAAGCCGCGGCGACCTCGGAATCGTTGTCCGTGACACAGGCGATTCCCTCGGCGGCGAGCCCCCTACGTATCGTGTCATGGTTTGCGAATGAACCGTTGTGAACGAGGCAGAGGTCCGGGTGCGTGGAGAAGGGATGGCCGTGCGCCACCGTGACCGCGGACTCGGTAGCCATCCGGGTGTGGGCGACCGCCTGGTACCCGGCCCGGCCCGCGAGCCCGAAGCTCTCCGCGAGCGCCATCGGGCTGCCCACGCCCTTGAGCACGGCCATGTCCGTGCCCGCGCCGAGCACGAGTGCCCCCGGCACCGCGTCCCGCACCATGGTCGTCAGCTCGTCGGCCGGGAGCGGCGCCGTAGCCACCTGCACGTCCCCAGCAATATTCACATTGGGCAGAACGGCGCTGCCGTCGGCCCCCAGGAAACTCACCGCCGACCAGCCCGGAGGGCAGAGAGTGGTGTCTCCGTAGAGCGCCACGCCCGCCGAATCCGGTCCGCGCTCGGCGAGCTGGGCGAGCATCCCGGTGATTAGCTCGCCGAGCCTGTCCCGGTAACGCTCGCCGCGAAGCTGCAAGCCCGCGATCCCGCACATGGTGTCCTCCCTGCTAGAAAGCCGTCAGGTAGCGGTCGATCTCCCACGCGCTGACCTGGCTGTGCCAGGTGAGGAACTCCTCGCGCTTGGCCTCCTGGTAGTAGGTGCTGGCAACGCCGAGCACGCCCGACACGACCTGGTCGCTGGCGAGTTCGTCCACTGCGTGCAGCAGGGTCGGGGGAAGCGCTGCCCCGCCGGACTTGCCCGGGTCACCCGGGTCCAGCGCGCGCTCGATGCCGTCCAGGCCAGCGGTGAGCACGGCGGCCATGGCCAGGTACGGGTTGGCTGATCCGTCGCAGCCGCGCACCTCGATTCGGTTGCCGTCGGGGACACGGATCAGGTGGGTGCGGTCGTTGCCGCCGTAGGTCGCGGTCTTCGGCGCCCACGTCGCGCCGGAGGCTGGGTTGGCCGCCGTGGTCCGCTTGTAGGAGTTCACGGTGGGGGCGAGTATCGCGAGCAGTGCCGGGACGTGCTCGAGGAGCCCGCCGATGAATTGGTAGGCGGTGGGGGACAGGCCGAGGTGGCGGGGGTCGCTGTCGTCAGGGAACAGCGGATCTCCGGTGGGGGACCAGAGCGACATATGCAGGTGGAGCCCGGTGCCGGTTCGGTCGGTGAAGGGTTTGGGCATGAACGTCGCGGTCATGCCCCGCCGTTCGGCGAACATGTGGACCAGATAACGGAAGGCGACGAGCCGGTCAGCCGTGGTCAGCGGGTCGGCATGGGTGAAGTTCTGCTCAAACTGGCCGTTGCCGTCCTCATGGTCGTTGGCGTAGTTGGACCAGCCGAGGCTGTTGAGCGCGGTGGAGACCTCGGTGAGGTGCTCGTACATCCGGGTCAGGTCACGGGCGTCGTAGCAGGGCTGGGCGGCGCGGTCTCGCTCGTCGGCGGGCTCGATCGCATCCCCGGAACCGCGGCGCACCAGGAAATACTCGGCCTCGCCGCCAACCTGGGCCGTGAGGTTGCGCGCGGCCAGCTGGTCGAGGACGGAGCGGAGGATCACGCGGGGCGCGAACGGCCAGGGACGGCCGTTGACGAAGGGGTCGCAGTGCACCATCGCCATGCCCGGGCGCAGGAAGTGCAGTGGCAGGTAGGAAGCTGGGTCCGGCATGGCCATGATGTCCGGATCGCACGGCTGCTGCCCGATCAGCCCGGCGGCGTAGCCGGCGAAGCCCACGCCTTCGGTGGCGAGCATATCCACAGCTTCGGCGGGGACGAGCTTGGCGCATGGCTTGCCGTTGAGGTCGACGAACGTCGCCATGATGAAGCGGATGTTGTCCGCCGCGATGCGGTCGGCGAGCGCTAGGGGTGGGGCGACGCGCTCAGGGGTGATCGTCATGAGACCCTGCCTATGTCTACTCACAAGAATCATCGTCTCCTGTGAGTAAACAACGTGGGTGTTTCGACGCGGTATCGGGTCGTAACAGCGGGATGAACGACCGCGGCCCGGGCTTTTCCGCAGCCTCGTTCCGGAGCCCCAGCGGTGGGCCATCGATGGTGCTATGGAAACGTTTCAGAACAACGTGAGTTTTCGGCGTGCCGTCGCGGCCGAGCGATTTGGTGCGGTATCACCCGGTTGCGCTGTCTCCGCCGGTGCCCTCCTGTTCGAGGTGATCATGGTGAGTGCTGCACTGCCCAGACAAGAGTGCGGGTAATGCGGCACTCACCAGGAACGCCCGGCGCGACAGCAGGGTGATATGGCACGGATGCCCGGTTCGTTACCCCATCCCGGGCCTCACGGCGCGAAGTAAACCACGATCAGGACCCGCAACATGCCGCAAATACACCTTAATTTGACATGTGTCCATAACCCCAGCGATGGGACATCGCTGGGGCTGGTGCCGCCAACCGGGTCCGCGCGAGTGACCGGAATGCCGCGTTTTGCCCCTGCGGGTGCGTCGCCGGCTGCCCGCGATCATGAGATCCAGGCATAGCCCGCCCGATATGACTTGTTCGCTCCAGACGGCGGACGGCGGACGGCGGACGTCTGCCTTAACAACGTTTGATACCACGTGGTATCATTCATGCATGGCGATGACTCTCCGGCTTAATGATGCCCAGACCGAGGCTCTCCGCCGTAAGGCTGAGGCTGAGCATCGGTCCATGCAGCAGGTAGCACTTTCCGCGATTGATGCTTACGTTCGTCAGCCGACACCCCAGCGGCGTGCGGAGGTGCCTGTCAGCGACCTCATGGAAATGTTCGCCGACCTTCCGGCGCTGGACCCGTCGGCGTTCCGTGCCGATGTTGACCGCGACTTCGATGCCGCCGCGCACTTTGACGCTTACGAGCGTGCTCGGCGAGCGGAGTCCGCCGAATGACGGAACGGTTTGTCAAAGGGCTGGGAGATACGAACATCCTGATCCTGCTGGAGTGGCTCAGTTCCGATTACATGCCCGTAGATCTGCTGATCAGCACCGTGACTCTCGCCGAGCTGGCTGCAGGCGTTCACTCCGCGGCGGATGCTGGTGAACGAGCACGGCGGATCGCTCGCCTTCAGCGCACCGAGGCCGTATTTGATCCCCTGCCGTTCGACGCCGAATCCGCCCGGCAATACGGGATCATCGCGGGCGAAGTGATCTCGGCCGGCCGCAAGCCTCGCGGTCGGGTGGCCGATCTGATGATCGCCAGCGTGGCCGCGGCGAACAAGCTACCTCTATTCACCACCAACCCCGATGACTTCCGCGGTCTAGACGCCGCCGTGACAGTTGTCCCGGTGCCCGTACCCGTTCGACGCGATCCGTGACCTAAAGTCTTCCGATAGTTGGAAGCCCTGTGGCCTTGCCGCAGGTCCCGCGCGGATGCTCGACGGCATGGCGCTCACTACACAGATCCCCAGGAACCAGTGGTACGTCGCCGGGTACGGCAGCGAGATCGGCGACGACCTGTTCGCCCGGACGATCTGCGGCGAACCAATCGTCTTCTACCGCGACTCCCGCGGGAGCGTGGTGGCCCTGCAAGACCGCTGCGTGCATCGCCGCTTCCCGCTGTCAAAGTCCAACCGGGTCGGCGACACGGTCGTGTGCGGCTACCACGGCTTCACCTACGACACGACCGGTACCTGCGTCGCCGTCCCTGGGCAGACCAGGGTGCCGAGGACCGCGCGGGTGAAGTCGTATCCGATCACCGAGCAGGACAGTTTCGTCTGGATCTGGATAGGCGACGACGAGCCATCGAAGACGGTTCCCCGCGCGCCCTGGCTCGCGGACGAGGGCTGGACCACCGTGCGCGGCATGGAACCGCTGGCGGCCAGGCACTCGCTGCTGGTCGACAACCTGCTCGACCTGAGCCACGAGACGTACCTGCATGGCGGGTACATCGGCACTCCCGAGGTCGCCGAGACGCCGATCATCACCGAGGCCGACGAGGAAGCCGGTGTGGTCCGGGTGAGCCGCCACATGGCCGACGCGGAGTGCCCGCCGTTCTACGCGAAGTCCACCGGGATAGCAGGCCGGATCGCCCGCTGGCAGGACATCGAGTACTTCCCGCCGTGCCTGTACCTGCTGCACAGCAGGATCGCGCCCGCGGGCGTGCTGCCGCCCGACGACGGTCCTGACGACCGGGCATTCCACGTCGAGGTGGTGTACGCGCTGACGCCAGAGACCGAGCACACCACCCACGACTTCTGGATGGTCGCCAGGGACTTCGCGCTCGATGACGAGGCGGTCTCCGCTTACCTGCACGACAACAATCGCACGGTCGTACTCCAGGACGTCCAGGCTCTCAACCTCCTGGAGGAACTGCTCGAGGCCGATGGTGGCCAGTACCAGGAACTGTCCATCAACATCGACACCGGCGGCCTCGCCGCTCGCCGCTTTATTCACCAGCAGAACGACGCATGATCGTCTACCGGGTGCACTGGATCCCCGGATCCGACAGCCTGCGAGGCGTCTGTCACTGCGGTGCCGAGCATCTCGCCGAGGATCCGGTCGAGGTCTGGTCCTGGCTGCTCGCCCACCCCGAAGGCCATGAACCACGATGAAAATCCGTGTGGTCGGCAAACAGCCGCTGGCAAAAGACGTCGTCGGGCTGACGCTGGAGGGCGACGCGCTACCGTCCTGGACACCTGGCGCGCACATCGACCTGCACCTGCCAGGCGGGCTGGTCAGGCAGTACTCGCTGTGCGGCGACCCGGCCGACACCCGCACCTGGCGGGTCGCGGTACTGCGCGAACCTAACGGCCGGGGCGGGTCGGCCGCGGTACACGACATGGTGGCCGAGGGCGACACGCTCACCGTCGACGGGCCGCGCAACCACTTCTCGCTCGAGGACGCGGAAGGCTACCTGTTCCTGGCCGGAGGGATCGGTATCACCCCGATCCTGCCGATGGTCGCCGAGACGGCTCGCCGCGGACGCCCCTGGCATCTCGCGTACGGCGGGCGGGCGCCGGAGTCGATGGCCTTCCGAGACGAGCTGTCCCGGTGGCCGGAACACGTCACGCTATACGAAGGCCGCCACCTTGACCTGGACCGCCTGTTCGCCGCGGTCACCCCGGACACCGCCGTGTACTGTTGCGGCCCGGCGACGCTGCTGGAGGCGGTCGAGAAGCGTTCGGACGCCCCGCACGTCGAGCGATTCAGCGCTCAAGCAGCCGGCGACGAGGGGGATGAGTTCGAGGTCGAACTGGCCAGCACCGGCCGGGTGATCACGGTCCCGGCGGGCCGGTCCGTGCTCGCCGCGCTGCGCGGGGCCGGTTGTGAGCTGCTGTCCTCGTGCGAGGAGGGTACCTGCGGGACCTGCGAGACAGGGGTGCTCGATGGCATTCCCGATCACCGGGACGCCGTTCTCACCGCCGCGGAACAGGCGCAGGACGACGTCATGATGATCTGCGTCTCGCGAGCGAAGACCCCTCGCCTTGTGCTGGACCTGTGACCGTGCGGAGGACACGGGAGATGCCGATGGCCGCGGCCCGCACAGCGGGACCCCAGGCCGCGCGGTTCGGGTCGTCGTAGCTGACCACAACCGATAGCGCCGCGACGCACAGCCCGTCAGCCTCGGTCACCGGTGCGCCGACCGAGAACGCGTCCTCGGTGATCTGCCGGTCGCTGAACGCGAGACCAGTCCTCCGGACCTCGGCCAGCACCCGCCGCAGCACCAAAGGGTCGGTGATGGTGTACGGCGTGAAACTCCGCAGCGGGGCGGTGAGCACGGCTTCCTGCACTTCGGCAGGGGCGAACGCGAGCAGCACCAGGCCGACACCGGTGGCGTGCAGCGGCCAGTGCGCACCGATCCTGGTGAGGACCGGTACGGCCTGCCTCCCGGCGATCCGCTCGATGTACACCCCGTCGGTTCCGTCTCGCACCGCGAGCTGCACATTCTGATGGGTGGCCTCGTACAGGTCCTCGAGGAACGGCAGCGCGGCTTCCCGCAGACCGGTTCCCCGCGGGCACAACGCGGCCAGCTCCACCAGCCGTAGCCCGATCCGGTACCGGCCGTCCGCGCCGCGCTCAAGCCCGCCCCACCGCTCCAGCTCTCCGATGAGCCGATGCGCGGTGGACAATGGAAGCCCGGTCCTCCTGGCCAGCTCGGACAGCGTGTATGCGGCCCGCTCGTGTGTATACGCGTCGAGCAGGCTCAGCAGCTTCGCCGGAACGCTCACCGCTTCATCTTCGCAGGCTCATGCTGGTTGGTGCGGCGTTGACCAGGCTCTTTCATGGTTAGTGCCACACTAACCATGATCATTTCCTTAAGAGCGAGCAGCTCGGCGAGTGGATGCTTTGTAGGCGGCGCGGCGGGCGGCCTTGGCGGCTTGCTTGTCGTCGGAACGCCTGCCGAGCATGGTGAGCACGGATTCGGCATCCGGGTGGTCCATCCGCGCCATGATCTCGAAGATCTCGACCAGTTGCTGGCGTTCCTGGGCGCCTCCGGGGAATTCGAGCGGGAAGCTCTTCCCGCCGAAGTCCGTCCGGCTGACCTTGGCGAGCGCGTCCGTGAGCACCCAGGCGTGGTCTTCCTGGGTGGACTGCAATTCGGCGGGCAAGTCCGGAGCATCCCGGGTGAAGCCGGAGAACTTGGCGAGTTCTGCCTTGGCGTAGCAACGAAGCTGGATGCGGTCGAGTGCCTCGCGCCAGACTGGCGCGGTGTCCGGGCCGAGTTCGGCGGCGATGGTGACGGTGGTCATTCGCGTTGCGGCGTCCGCGTCCGCCGCGAAGTCGAGCAGTTCCCGCGCTGCCTGCTCCGCGCCTCGCGTGGCCACCCACGCGGCCAGCTCCTCCTCGAGATCCTGCTCGGTGCCATCCAGTCTCACCCGCACCAGGTTGTCCGGCGTCATCTGGTCCGGCGGCGGGAGCAGCGAGATCCGCACGCCGTCCTCCACGAGCTTGGAACGGACGGCGTACAGGCCGAGCGGCTCCAACCGCGCCACACCATCGATCACCCTGACCGCACCGTGTTTTTCGAGTTGGTTCAGCAGAAGCTCTGTGGGCTCGCCGTGCGCGTCGACCCACTCCTGCCACTGCCTTTCGACCTCCGCCTCGTCTTCCTCTTCCTCCAGCTCGATGACCGCGCTCGTCCGGCAGGCATCGGTGAGCTCGGCGGCTGGCACGCCGTCACGACCGTCGAGGAACAGCTTCATCGCCACCACGGACCCGACGCAACTCCAGTCGAGGTAGCCGTCGACGACGGGATCACTCTCGTCAGCGGTCTCCAGGGTGGTGTCGAGGATCTCGGCGAAAATGTAGTCCCAGGCTTTCAGTGCTCTCTCGTCATCGGCTAGGTCGTCCAGGTAGGCGATGTCCTCGCCGGGGATCAGCTTGTCGCCGTCCTCCTCGACGAGTTCGGTGTCTTGCGCGAGCGTGAGCAGGAACGGGGACGTGGCGGCCGTCTGGATCGCCGTTTTGCGGACATCGTCTGCTAGGGAACGGAGGTCGGCGAGAAGCTTGGATTGCCTGGCCCGAGTGGCAAGCGTCGTTTCGTCCGGCAGGCGGAGCGGCGGGAGAACCGGCGGAAGGTTGAGCGCCTCGGCGAGGTTCACGTCGTACCAGCCGGCGGGTTCGGGTTCGTGATAGCCGACGTTGGTGTAATACTCCGCGAGCCACTTGGTGACAGCTTCCTGATCGTTCGGGTCGACGCCGTCATCCAGCATGGCCTGGCCAATGTCCAAGACGGCTTGGTTCGCACCGTCATGCGCCATGCCTAGCCTGAAGTCCAGGATTAGAGGATCATCGTCTGCCACGGCCCACCACCTTAACTCTCGCAGCGCTACTTGGTGGCGGTTCACCACTGATTACGCGCTGCCGCTCTCAGGTTAGGGCAGCGATGAGTCATCGACGCCCCTAGAAGGGCAGCTGTGTGACAGCGATGCCCCCGTTCCTGCGGCCCGTCGCGCTCGGGCACCGCGGACAACCACTAGACGGTATCCGCCGACCGCGCGACTATGGATTCATATATTTTGTACCGGCTAAGTAGGGGTGCATGGTCGCGATCCAGTACACCGAACCGGTCAAGTTCTCCTACTGGGCGCCGCTCGGCAGCGGCGGGTTCGTGGTCTCGCGGATTAGGAGCAGCCTCATGTCCGTCAAGGAACTTATTGACGCCAGCCACACCGCTATCAAGGAAGATGCCTCGAGGGCCGCGGTCACCTTCGTTACGTCAGGAAAACTCGTCGGCACGACGGAGGTCACCATCCACGCGCGGCATCACGAGCTGACGGTGGACGAGCCGCCGGCCCTCGGCGGCGAGGACCTGGGCGCGAACCCGGTCGAGCACGCGCTCATCGCGCTCGCGTCGTGCCAGGCGATCACCTACCGGTTCTGGGCCGCGCAGCTCGGCATCGCACTCGACGACCTGGAGGTAACCGCCGAGGGCGACCTGGACCTGCGCGGTTTCCTCGGCATCGATGAAGCGATCCGCCCCGGCTTCACCGACGTCCGGCTGACGATCACGCCACGCGGCCCGGAGCCGCTCGAGCGTTATGTCGAGCTGGCCGAGGCGGTCGACAGGCATTGCCCGGTCCTCGACCTCTTCACCAACCTCACGCCGGTGGAGCGGATCGTGATCACCGCATAGTGTGTGACGGCCGCTACGGGATGATCCCGTAGCGGCCGTCGCGTTACGCCGGGTCGTTAGTCGCAGATCCAGAAGTGCCCCGTCGACCAGTTCGAGGAGGGACCCCAGGTGGGAACGTCGTTGCTGTCGGGAAGAATGATCTCGGTGGAGTCAGCGACGGCGACCGTCCACTCCTGGTAATCGGAGTCGAGGTCGCTGTCACAATACACGTCGGTGTCAAAGGTGATTTCCGCGGAGTCCGGGGCAAGGAACCGGTCACTGGGACAGGCGGATGTACCGAGCGTTCCGCACCCGTTGTTTGGATAATCTATTATGCCGGAACCGCCAGACCATATGCCGCTGGTGCTGACCCCTACGCACTCGACCGCGACCCCGGTGTACGTCTGGCAATAGGCCTCGAGCTGCCCATACACCCCGTACGAGCTGCCACTCCCAGGCACCGTTATGAGGTCCGCACATACCACGGCCTGGTAATAGCCCTCGTCGCTAGTGCCGATGATCTTGCACGTGTGGGCGATCTCGCTCTGGGCCGCGTACAGGATGGTGAATCCATCTACACCTGTGGCCGCTCCGGCGGGTGCCTGGCTACCCAGGAACGCGCAGACGCTCACGACCACCACGGCCATCCATCTCCAGCTACGGAACCTTCTCATGGGAGACTCCTCGCTCTCTCGGTTGCTGATCAGGACGCTAACGGCCGCTGCTGGTGATTCACTGGTGATTCACTGGGACGCGCAGGTCAGCAGCGTCCCGCGAAGCCGGTGCTCTCCGGCGGCTGATCAGCGGCCGAAGGCTACCTGTCGTTCCCTAGCGCGGCGAGGCGGTGGTTCAGCGCATCGAGATCGAATCCGGCGAATTCCTCCGGATAGGAGTTGTAGTCCTCGAGACCCATCGAGCCCTCGTGCGGCGGCGTGCGCCTGCCAGCCGTGCAACGCGGGTAAGCGATGCCAGGTTCGGCGGGGGTGATTTTCTCGACGACGAGGTTGTGCCTCCACTCCTTACGGAAGTTGTACTCATAGACGACCTTCGTGCCTTGGGCGGCGACCTGGGCGATCGCGACTGAGGATTCGTCCTCACGCTTACTGAGATCGTCGTTATGGTCGGGGTCGCCGAATGTGCCGCAGACGGTCTCGAATTCGTGCAAGTGAAGTGCGTGCCAGTCGAACGCGATCTGCAGTACTTCGTGCAGCGCTTCAAGTGTCATTGTGCTCGGAAGTTCAAGGCGGCGCCAGGTGGGAGGTTTCGCGCCACGGAGGCTGACCTTCACCTGGTGAATCGTGGTCGCGGCATCCTGCGGCAGTGGCGGCACCGGCTCCTTGCGGAAGACCCTGCCGCCAACCCGGACTGTCTGGTTCAGCGAACTGGTTGCGGCTTTGAGAAAATCGCTGGCCGATGTCAGGATGTCTGGATCCGATTTAGCGGCGGTGCGCAACTGGGCGCCGAGCGACAGCACCCTCTCCTCGATCGTCGTAAGGTCAGCGTCGGTGTTAAGAAGCTCGTTGATGAGCGTCTCGAAGTCCAGGGGCGGATCGTCAGGCATGTCCGTGAGTCTGCCACCAGTACGGCGCTCCGGCACTATTTCCGCGACCCCATCGGTGGCCCATCGCTGGCGCCATATGCCCATCGATGGGCCATCGACAGTCCTGTAGAAGAACCGCATGCACGGTATTGCGCGGGTCGGGGCGCTAACTCCAGGGGTAGCGCCACTCGTGGGATCCTGAGCCAACCGAACCGACCCGCGGCGCGTCCGCGCCAGGTAGGTCGACCCTCGCGGTGGTGTTCGGCGGTACGACCGCGGTCACGGTTAGCGTCTCGTCCTCCAGCGACCACCCGACCCGGGCAGGACCGTACGGGGTCACATGCGCAGCAGAAGCAAAGGTCAGCCCGCCACCTGGCCGCGGCGCGACGAGCAGGCGGCGGTAGCCGGGCTCGTCGGGGGACAGGCCCGCCACGACGCGGTGCAGCCAGTCCGCGACCGAGCCGAACGCGTAATGGTTGAACGAGGTCATCTCGCCGGGGTTCACGGTGCCGTCGGGTAGCAGGCTGTCCCAGCGTTCCCAGATCGTCGTGGCACCCATGGTCACCGGATACAGCCAGGACGGGCAGCTCCGCTCAAGCAGCAGCCGGTACGCGGTCTCGTGCTCGCCCGCGTCGCACAGCGCGTCGCAGATCAGCGGCGTCCCGACGAAGCCGGTGCCGATCCGGTACCCGCGCTCGCGTACCAGCTCGGCGAGCCGCGCCCCCGCTCGCGCCCGCTGCTCGCCGTCCGGCAGCAGACCGAACCGGAGCGCCAGCCCGTACCCAGTTTGGGTGTCATTTGGCCAAAACGGCGTGACAACTCCCTCCGCGATCCCGCTATACCTCGCGTATCCGGAGTCGTCGCCGAGCAGCTTCGCGGTACGGGCCACCAGTTCCGCCGAGTGCGCCAGGTACGCGGTGGCGACCAGCTGCGGATCCGTGCTGGCCTCGGCCGGACGGTCGGGTGGTGCGGCCGGGTCCAGCCAGTCACCGAGCTGCCGACCAGGCGGCCGCTGGGCACAGCCGTCCACCCAGGCTCGCATGCTCGCATACTGCGCCCGCAATATCCCCAGGTCACCAAAACGCTGGTACAGCACCCACGGCACGATGACAGCGGCATCGCCCCAGGCCGCGTACGGAGCGTGCGGGAACGTCGGCAGGTCGAAGCCTGGAACCCACAGCGGCGGCACGCCATCGGGATCCTGCTGGGCGGCCAGATCGGCCAGCCACGAGGTCAGCGGCCCGGCGCAGTCGTAGAGAAACGTCGCGGTCGGCGCGAAGATCTGCAGGTCACCGGTCCAGCCGAGCCGTTCGTCCCGCTGCGGGCAGTCGGTTGGCACGTCGAGGAAGTTGCCCCGCATCGACCAGACGACGTTCTCGTGCAGCCGGTTCACGTCCGCGTCGGAGCACTCGAACCAGCCGGTGCGGCGCAGGTCGGTGTGGCAGACCACCGCTTCGGCTTCGGCGGCGCACCCGGTCACCTCGGCGTACCGGAACCCGTGGAACGTGAACCGGGGCTCCCAGTCCTCGCCGCCGGGATCGCCGCGCAGCGTGTACCGGTCGGTCGCCGCCGCGAAGCGCAGCGGCCTGGTGGCGAGTTCCCCGTCTTCGAGCACCTCGGCGTGCCGGAGCTTGACGGTCTGCCCGGCCTCGCCGCGGACCCGGATCCGGAGCCGGCCGGTGAGGTTCTGCCCGAAGTCGAGCACCGTGCGACCCGACGGTGTGGTCAGGACCGCGACCGGGTCGAGAGTCTCGGTCCGCCGTACCGGCGGGCCGGTCGCCGCCACCAGCGGCAGATTCACATCGAGGACGGTGACCGGCGACCAGGTATCGGGATCCTCCTGCCGCGCGTCGTAGGTTTCTCCCTCGTAGATTCCCGCGCTGACGACCGGACCGGGCGCGCACTCCCAGCCCGGGCCGGTGCCGTACGTCTCCCGGGTACCATCGGCATAACTCACCTCGAGCTGGGCGAGCAGCGCGAGCCGGTCACCGTACACCTCGCGGCGGCCGCCGCCGAATCCGATCCGGCCGCGGAACCAGCCGTCGGCGAGCATCGCGGATAGCACGTTCTCGCCCGGGCGGACCAGCCCGGTGACGTCGTGGGCCCGGTACCTGAGCCGCTTCGGGTAATGCGTCCAGCCCGGCGCGAGCACCTCGTCTCCGACGACCGAGCCGTTGAGCGTCAGCTCGAAGACGCCGTGCGCGGTGACGTACAGCCGCGCCTGGCGGACCGGGCCGGTGACCTGGAACGTGCCGCGCAGCAACGGCACGGCCGGAGCGACGAAAGACGCCGTCCAGTCGCCTGGCTCGAGCAACCCCGCCTCGACCGTGACCTCGTCCGACCAGGGACCGTAAGCGTGGTCGCCGCGGACCCGCACGCTAACCCGGGCTTGCTGGCGGGACCGGAGGGGGAGCGCCGGCCAGGGGACCAGGACCGAGTCCCGCCCGGCATGCTCGGTGACGATCCCGTCGACGCGGATCTCGGCGTCCCGCTGGATCCAGTCAGGTTCGTCGGTCTCGACCACCCAGCTCAGCCGGGGCTCGGGCTCGCCGATGCCGAACGGCTCGCGGTGGTGCTCGAAGCTGATCTCGGTGACGCTGGCCACCATGTCAGCGCCTCGGTGCCTGGACGAGTTCGTGCACGATGCGGTCGAAACCGTAAAAGTAGACGGCGTACCCGCCGGCATTAACTCCCGCCGTTATGGCATTAGGGGTTGAAAAAAACTCAACTCCGGCCCGGCTGAGGTCGGCGTACAGCGAGTGAATGTCCTCGACTGCCAGCGCGAGATGCGGCTGCCCGGGGTCGCGGATGCTGCGCCGCCCTTGCCCGCCGAGCGGGTGCAGGTACTGGACCAGCTCCAGATCGTGGCTGGAGATGCCGCGCGGCTGACCGGGGATGACCAGCTGCGCCACCTGCAGGTGCGCGCCGGGGAAACCAACGAGGCTGCTGGTGTACTCGTTGCGCTGCTCCTGGCGATGCACACATCGGAAGCCGAGCAGTTCCGTGTAGAAGCCCACCGCCGCGTCAAGGTCGGAGACCGTGAAGCTGAAATGCCAGACGCCGAGCATCAGCCGAACTCCAATCCGCCGCAGGCGTTGAGCGCCTGCCCCGTGACGTACCCGCCGGAGGATGACAAGAAGAACATGACCACGTCGGCGACGTCGTCGGGGGTCTGCATCCGGCCCAGCGGGACCGTGGCGACCAGCCGCCCCATGGCGGCCCGGGTGGTCGTCCCGGTCAGCTGCGCCCGCTGTTGCGCGTTACGCCTGGTCATCTCGGTGTCGACGACGCCGGGGCAGACCGCGTTGACCGTGATGCCGTGCGACGCGAACGCCAGCGCCGCCGAGCGGACCACGCTGATCACGCCGGCCTTGCTCGCCGCGTAAGCGGGAGCGTCCGGCCGCGGGCCGCGTCCGGCCACGCTGGAGACGCACACCATGGAACCGCCGGTGCCGGTCTCGATCATCAGCTTGGCGCAGGCCCGCACGCACAGGAAGGTGCCGGTCAGGTTCACGTCGAGCTCGGCGCTCCAGTCGCGCAGCGAGGTGTCGAGGAACGGCGCGATGTTCATGATGCCGGCCGCGGTGACCAGCACCGACGGCACCCCGAGTTCGGTCCGGGTTCGTTGCAGCGCCTCGGCCACCGACTCCTCGACGGACACGTCGCAGCCGACCGCGGTCGCGGTCTTGAGCCCGTCGGCTACCCGCTGGGCCCCGGACTCGTCACGGTCCCAGATGGCGACGCGCGCCCCGCTTTCCGCGAGCCGCCTGGCGATGGCCCCGCCCACTCCGCCGGCCCCACCGGTCACCACCGCGACCCGGCCGGCCAGCTCGCTCATCGGAGCATCCCGAGCACCAGATCACGCACCTTGCCGGCATCTGGCAGCACCGCCTGGGACAGGGCCGGGGCCGCGGGGACCCGGACGTCGGGCAGCCCGAGCCGCCGGGCGACGAACCCGGCTCCCGACTCCGCCACCCGGGCCACCACCTCCGCGCCGAACCCGCCGGTCATGTTGGCCTCGTGCACCACGGCGAGCCTGCCGGTGCGCCGTACGCTGTCCACGACCGGGCCGGTATCGAAGGGCGAGAGCCAGACGGCCTCGATGACGTCCGCGTCGATTCCGTGCTCGCTTTGGAGGGTATCGGCGGCGACGAGGGTTTCGCGGGTTACCGCACCCCAGGTCACCAGCGTGATGTCGGTACCTTGGCGTCGGCGTCGGGACCCGCCGATCTTCTGCACGGCACCCGTGATGTCCACTGATTCCTTCGGCCCGGCGTAGAGCGCTCGGCTTTCGATGACCACCACCGGGTCGTCGCAGGCGATGGCGGCGAGCGTGAGGTCGTAGCCGTCTTGCGGCGTGCTGGGCAGGCAGACCCGCAGCCCGGGCACGTGCGCGAAGATCGCCTCCAGGCACTGGGAGTGCTGCGCGCAGGAGCCCGGTATCGCGCCCTGCTGGGTGCGGACGGTCAGCGGGGCAGACAGCTCGCCGCGGGAGACGTACCGGACGTTCGCAGCCTGGTTGATGAGCTGGTCCAGCGCGACCAGGCTGAAGTCGGCCCACATGATCTCGACGATGGGACGGCGGCCGCTCATCGCCGCGCCCACGGCGGCGCCGAGGATGGCGCTCTCGCTGATCGGGGTGTCGAATACCCGGTCCCCGTACTTGGCGCGCAGCCGCCTGGTCACGCCGAACACGCCGCCTGGTTTGGCGACGTCCTCGCCGAATAGCAGCGTCTCCGGCCATTCGTCCAGGGCGCGGCCGAGCGCCCGGTTGATCGCCTCGCCGTAGGACAGGTCAGGCATACAGCTGCTCCCTCGCCGTCGCCGGGTCGGCGAGCGGCGCCTTCAGTGCCTCGTCGGCGGCCGTTTCGATCTCGTCTTGCGCGGTTGCCCTTATCGCCGCGAGCCGTTCGGGCGGGACGCCACGCGTCAGCGCGAGTGCCTCGGCGCGGACCAGCGGCTCGCGGGCCTTGGCGGCATCGACCTCACCGGGCGGCCGGTATTGCTCGGCGTCACCGATGTAATGCCCGACCAGCCGCTGCGTCATCGCCTCGATGAACGCGGGCCCGTTGCCGTCCCGGGCTGTCGCTACCGCTTCCGCGACCGCGTTCTCGGCCGCTTGCGGGTCGTTGCCGTCGATCCGTTGCCCGGGCATGCCGTAAGCCGCGGCGCGGCGCCACAGCTGCGGCTCGGCCACCATGTCCGCGATCGGCGTCAGTTCCGAGTACTTGTTGTTCTCGCAGACGAACACGCACGGAAGCTTGAACGCGGCGGCGAAGTTCAGCGCCTCATGCAGCGCCCCCTGGTTCACCGCGCCGTCGCCGAACGCGCACAGCGCGACCCGGCCCGAGCCGTCGTACCGCGCGGCGAGCGCCGCGCCGACGGCGATCGGGCCGGCGGCTCCCACGATGGAGTTCTCGCCGAAGAAGCCCCAGCGGGGCGCGGTGAAGTGCGCTGAACCGCCACGCCCGCCGTTCAGCCCGGTCTGCCGTCCGAGCAGTTCGGCGAACATCGGCGTCGGGGGCACACCGCGGGCGAGCGCCCAGCCGTGCCCCCGGTAGGTGGCGAACACGGGGTCGTCAGGACCGAGCGCCGCGCAGGCACCGGCCGGGAT
>JBEKHI010000005.1:0-54848 GCA_050012355.1 Streptosporangiaceae bacterium
AGCGCCTGGTCGTCGGCGAGTACCACGCGAATCCCCACCCGCCTCCCCTACCCCCCACCAACCGGCAGGGTCGCGGTGACCCGGAACCCGTCGGAGCCCACCCGGCCGACGTCCAGTGACCCGCCGATCGCCAGCGCGCGTTCTGTCATCCCCTTGATGCCATTGCCCGAGCCGACTCCTGGGGCTGGTGAGGACCCGGTGCCGGAATCGACGGTGATCACCAGGGTGTCCACCAGGTACCGAAGGCATACCGACGCGGGAGTGCCCGACGGCGCGTGCCGCAGCACGTTAGTAAGAGATTCCTGCAGGATGCGGTAGGCGGCGTGGTCGACTGTGGCGGGCAACGGTACCCGGTCGCCCGACACGTCGAGCGAGACCGGGGAGCCGGCCGCGGTGACCGCCTCGCGTAGTGAGTCCAGCCTGTCCAGGCCGCAGTCGCCGACCTCATCCGGCGCGTCCGCGGTGCGGAGCTGGCCGAGCACGGTCCGCATCTCGGTGAGCGCCTCCTTGCTGGTCTGCCGTATCGAGGCCAGTGCATCTCGCACCGGGCCTTGCTCGTCGGAAAGAGCGAGCAGGGCGGAACTGGCCTGGACCGTGATCGTGGCCATACTGTGCGCGACCGTGTCGTGCAGCTCGCGGGCGATCCGCAGCCGCTCCTCGGACACCCGCCGCGCTGCCTCCGACTCGCGTTCGGCCCCGGCGAGCTGGAGCCGCACCGCCGTCTCGGCGGCAAGCGCCCGCCGGGAACGGACCACCTCACCAAGCGCCACGGCCAGCACGAATAGCACCACCGACGGCAAGAAGTTCGACGCCAGCACCACCGGGGTCTCGTCACCGGAGCCGCCGACCGCGATCAGTCCGGCGATCATGATAGCCGCCGGGAGCCCGATCGCCCACGCCATGTAACCGGCGAGCGCCGTCTCGTAAACGGGAAGGACCATCACCGGCGCGGGTGAGATATTCCGGCGCGCCAGTAGGTAATAGAGGCACATCACCACGACGGTGGTCACCAGCACCGGCAGCGGCCACCGGCGCCGCAGCAGCACCGGCAGCGAGATCAGGACGCCAATCACGTAGGCCCGCGCGTCCAGCGGCTGCGCGCCCGGGCCGCCCCCGACGACCACGCTGACCTCGACAGCCACGATCACCGCGGTGGTCGCCACGAGATCGGACACGCGGATGCCCGCACCAGCCCCGACCGGCCTCCCGTTCCAGCTCACACTGGCCACGGTATGCGAACTCACTCTTTCGCGAAATCCCGGTAAACCAGTTCACGGTGCGAGGCGTCTTACTTGCGAGGCTCGGCGAAAGCGGGACGTCGAGCCTCAACCATGTTCACTGAGTACATCTCCGTGAATCGTCATAGCCTGAGGGCCGGTCCAGCTCGCCTGGTGCCGGCCCTCGGCAGTTTTCAGTGACATTATGTGTCGTGATGGATCTCGACG
Organism: Streptosporangiaceae bacterium; assembly: GCA_050012355.1. GTDB lineage: Bacteria > Actinomycetota > Actinomycetes > Streptosporangiales > Streptosporangiaceae > JBEKHI01. Next base: position 1,446 of record JBEKHI010000005.1, read on the forward strand.
ACATTGACGCGAAGATCATTTCCGCGCTGATCAGGGACGCACGGTCTAGTTACGCCGTGATCGGCGACGAGGTCGGGCTTTCGGCTCCGGCGGTTAAGCGGCGAGTGGACCGGATGCGCGCGGCGGGCGCGATCACCGGGTTCTCCGCGCGGGTCGATCCGGCCGCGCTCGGCTGGACCACCGAGGCCTACGTGGAGCTGTTCTGCAGCGGGCGGACCTCGCCAGGCGACATCGCCGCGGCGGTGCGCGGCTACCCAGAGGTCGTGGACGCGTGCACGGTCACCGGCGAGGCCGATGCGCTCGTGCATATCCGGGCCGCCGACATCGGGCACTTCGAGCGGGTCATGGAACGGATCAGCGCCGAGCCGTTCGTGGTCCGCACCCGCAGCGCGATCGTGCTATCGCGGCTGGTGGATCGCGCCGGATCGGTCGGCCCCACCGAGGGTAACGCGGGGTAGTCGTCCGGATCGATACCGCTCTACTCGCTGATCACCAGGGGGTGACCAGCTAAAGTCGTGAACATGTCCGGATTCGATGAAGATCCTAGCGCGAGCACGGCACGCTTCCAAGCGTTCACCGAACGGCCTGAGGAAGACACCCGGGCTCCCTGGTCGATGCGCGTACCGGCGTCCCGGGTGCTCATGCTGGCGATCGCCGTGATCGTGGTGGCCGTCCTCATCGGGGCCGTCGCGCTGTCCCTCGCTGGTTAGCCGTTCGTCCAGGGGGCAGTCGCCGCGGCTAGGCCTTGACGTGCTTGTATTCATGCCATGACCATCGGCGATACCGTACCAGCCCCGCCTCGGCCAGCGGACGATGCGGACGAGAAGCAGCGGCTGACCGCGCTTGAGGGGCTGGCCGCGCTGTCGCTGGATGCGCTGTCCAGCGTCGCGTACGGCCCCGAGGCTATCCTCGTCGTCCTGGTCGCCGCCGGCGCGAGCGCCCTCAAGTACAGCCTCCCCATCACCGGGGCCATCGTCATCCTGCTGGTGGTGCTGGTCAGCTCCTACCGCCAGGTCATCAGGGCATTCCCGAACGGCGGTGGTGCGTACGCCGTCTCCAAGGCCCACCTCGGCACGACCCCGAGCCTGGTCGCGGCCGCCTCTCTCTTCGTCGACTACGTGCTGAACGCGGCGGTCGGCATCTCGTCCGGCATCGAGGCGCTAACGTCCGCCTTCCCCTCGCTTTACGGCGCCAGGGTCTGGCTGTGCCTCGGCACGCTGGCTCTCATCACGGGCGCGAACATGTGGGGGCTCGCCGACTCGGCCCGGCTCTTCATACTCCCGACCTTGCTGTTCATCGGCTGCATAGCGGCCGTAATCGTGGTCGGCCTGTTCCGCAGCCACCCGGTGGTCGCGCTCGACCACAATCTCCCGCAGGTCACCGACACCATCGGCACGCTGCTGATACTCAAGGCGTTCGCGTCCGGATGTTCGGCACTGACCGGGGTGGAGGCGATCGCGAACGCGGTCCCATCGTTCCGCAAGCCCCGGGTTCGCCGGGCCCAGCACACCGAGGTCGGGCTTGGGCTCATCCTCGGTCTGATGCTGCTCGGCCTAGGCGAGCTGATCCGCCGCTGGGACGTGATCCCGCAGTCGGGGACGACGGTGCTCGCTGAGATCACCCAAGCTTCGTTTGGCAAAAATTTCGCCTTTTATCTCGTCCAGATAGTGACGCTGGTGCTGCTGGCGCTGGCGGCGAACACGTCGTTCGGCGGGCTGCCGGTGCTGGCCGGGCTGCTGGCGAAGGACAACTTCCTGCCGCACGTGTTCGCGCTGCGCGCGGACCGCCAGGTGTACCGGTACGGCGTCGCGGTGCTCGCCGTTTTCGCCGCGGCGCTGCTCATCGTGTCGCAGGGCAACACGCAGGCGCTTGTTCCGCTGTTCGCTGTCGGGGTGTTCGTCGGATTCACGCTGTCGCAGACCGGCATGGTGCGGCACTGGGGGCTGCGCTCCTGGCGCGCCCTGCTCAACGGGTTCGGGGCGGTCCTCACGCTGGCCGCGACGGCGATCGAGCTGATCAGCAAGTTCACCGAGGGCGCGTGGCTGGTCGCGATAGTGATCCCGCTGCTGGTGGTGTTTTTCACCCGGGTGCACAAGACCTACGTCAAGCTCGGCGCCGAGCTCGAGATCGGCGAGATCCCGCCGAAACCGGTGAAGCAGGGCTCCCTCGTCGTCATCCCGGTCGTCGGCATGTCCAGGATCACCGCCGAGGGGATCAACGCGGCGTTGTCGCTGGGTGAAGACGTGCTGGCGGTCACGGTGCATTTCGACTCGCCAGATGAACCCGAGACGGACGTGGCGTTCCGCGACAAATGGAATCAGTGGCATCCAGAGGTCCCGCTTATCACGCTGCACTCCTTCCACCGGTCGCTGTCCGAGCCGATCGTGTCGTACCTGCGCCAGATCGAGGAAGAGGACCATTACCATCGGCTGGTCGTGCTGATCCCTGAGGTACAGACATCCACGCCATGGCAATGGATCCTGCACAATCAGCGGGGCTCCATCCTCGAGCGGGCGGTCCGCCGGGGGACAGCCAAAACCGTCACCTGCCGGTACCGGTTCCGGCTGTAAAGAAAACCCACCCCTGGTGCGTAGACAGTCCGTGGAGCAATCACGGCTAGAGTTCACCCACTTCTATGAGTCCACGCGCGACGACGTGCTCCGGATCGTGCTGCTGTCCGGCGGTGATCGCCAGCACGCCGAGGACCTGGTGGCCGAGGCGTACACCAGGGCCTGGACGTCCTGGCGGAAGGTCCGCGTCCACCCCGCTCCCAAGGCCTGGGTGGTCAGGACCGCGCTGAACACCAGCATCTCGTGGTGGCGACGCCGCCGCCGGGAGGTAGCGCTCGACGGGGTCGAGCGAGCGGTTCACGATCCGGTCCGGGTGCTCGATGACCCGCTCGTCGAAGCGGTGCGGCGGCTGCCGCCCCGCCAGCGCGACGTGGTAGTTCTCCGGGTCTTCCTCGACCTGGACATAGCGACGACGGCTTCGGTGCTCGGAATTTCGGGCGGGACCGTCGCTTCGCACCTGCACAGAGCACTAGCCGCGCTCCGCACGCAGATACCGTCCTTCAGCGAAACCGGAGACTAATCGATGAACGACAACGACACGCTGCGCGCGGTGAGCGGCAGGCTCAACGGAGCGCGGCACAATCTCGACGACATCAACATGGGTACATCCGCGGGCGAGATCATGGGCCGGGCGCGGAAACGGCGGGCCGGCCGGCTGTTGGCAACGGCCGGGACCGGTGGCGCCGCGCTCGGTATCGCGCTGGCCCTGACCCTCGGGGGTTCGTCGCCGGCGATGCCTTCAGCCCACCTGACTGACTGGACGGTGAAACAGGGCGGCGGTGGCGAGGTGACCGTCACGCTACACGAAGCGGAGGACCCGGCTGGACTTCGCGCGGCCCTGGCGGCGGCCGGGGTGCCGGCCCAGGTCAAGTTCAACGCCTCGTGGTGCGTGAAGCCGGGGAACTCACGCCAGCCGATCGCCTGGATCGGGCAGAGCGACCTGCCCGGTGGCATATTCACCCTCCTGTCGCACGCGCTCCCATCTGGGTATGAGTACGCGATCAGCGTCGAGCATCCGATCAAGAACGGATGGGTGATCGGCATCGCCTTGATCCCGCTGGGCAGCGGGCCGGACGCGTGCGTCGTCGGAGCGGCGTCGGAAGCCGCACCCGGCACCCCCCTCTCCAAGTACCCCTCCCAGCGCTAATCCGGCGGGATCCGGCTTCTGCCCTGGAAGCCGGATCCCGCTCGGCATGGGCAACCACCCCCGCCAACCCCCATTCGGGTGGCAAAATACTTGGTATGGGCTACTTCACGGTACGTGGCGGTGATGGTGCCGCCGATAATGCCGCGATGCCCGTGGCCATAGTGACCGGTGGGAACCGGGGGATCGGAAAAGAAGTGTGCCGCCAGCTCGCGATGCTCGGCTACCACGTGGTGCTGGGATCGCGGGATTACCGGGCGGGTGAGCTCGCCGCCAAGGAGATCGACCCGACGGGGGATATGGTGACCCCGTTCCAGCTCGAGGTCGATAACTCGGTGCAGGTCGAGGCCCTAGCCCGGTTCGTCAGGGATGCGCTCGGCCGCTGCGACGTGGTGGTTAACAACGCGGCGACCGCGCCGGACCGGTGGGCGGTCGCCGCCACCACTGATCTCGGGCCCATCGCCGAGGCGCTGGACATCAACCTCTTCGGTGCCTGGCGAGTCACCCAGGCGCTGCTTCCGCTGCTGCGGCAATCGCCGCGCGCCCGGGTGGTCATGGTGAGCAGCGAGGGCGGCTCACTGGAGGAGATGAGCGGCGGCTTCCCCGCCTACAGCGTCTCGAAGGCAGCGCTGAACGCGCTGACCCGCCTGCTGGCCGGCGAGCTGGCCAGGGATGGGATCCTGGTGAACGCGGTCTGTCCTGGCTGGACCAGCGACGCGATCATGGCTGCCCGGGGCACCGAGGGCGGCGGCCGTTCCTACGGCCAAGGCGCGGCGAGCGTAGTCTGGGCGGTCACTCTGCCGAACGGCGGCCCCACCGGCACCTTCACCCGCGACGGCCAGTCACTTCCCTGGTAACCGGGACGGGACGGAACACCGCGCGCCGTCGCGTCGCCACGGCCCCGGAATCCGGTACCGATTCACCGCTATAACGTGATAAATCCGCTCGAAGAGCCACGACAAACCCGGCAGCACCATCACCCGCCCGAGCACCGACCACGGAAACCCGGACGCGACCAGCCAGGCAGCGACCGCCTGGTGGCCGGCCAACGGCCCAAGACCAGGAGACACCCACTGCACAGCCGTCTCGACCTCCGGCAAAGAAAGCCCAAGTGACGGCAGATCCGCCTGCTGGAACGGGACGACGTCCACCGAAGCGGGCAGCAACCGGGCACCGTGCGACGCCACCCAGGTGCAGAACCCGCAGTCACCGTCATACACCAGCACCGGCATCTAGTAAGTCCTCCGAAGGCTGGAAGCGATACCCCATCCCAGGTTCGGTGATGAACCACCGAGGCCGAGCCGGGTCCGGCTCCAGCTTGCGCCGCAGCTGGGCCATGTATAGGCGCAAGTTGCCGGACGCGTTGTCGTAGCCAGGACCCCAAACGTCGTGCAGTAGCTGTCGCTGCGGCAGCAACTTACCCGGATTGCGCAACAGGACCTCGAGCAGGTGCCACTCGGTCGGCGTGAGCCGCACGTCGACATCGACCGCGACACCACCACCAGCATGCCGGGTCACCCGCTTGGCCGCCAGGTCGATCGTGACGTCGCCGAGCTGGATAACCGGCAGGTCCTCGGCGCCGCCGGCCCGCCGTACCAGCGCCCGCATCCTGGCCAGCAGCTCCTCGATGCCGAACGGCTTGGTGACGTAATCGTCGGCGCCGGCGTCCAGCGCCTCCACCTTGTCGGCGGAGTCGGCGCGGCCGGACAGCACGATGATCGGCGCGGACGACCAGCCCCGCAGCCCGGCGATCACGTCCGTGCCCTCCATGTCGGGCAGTCCCAGGTCCAGGATCACCAGGTCAGGCGGGTACTTGCCTGCCACCTCGAGCGCTTCCGTCCCGGTGGCGGCGGTATGCACGTCGTAGTGCCGCACCCGCAGGTTGATCCGCAGTGCCCGCAGGATCTGCGGTTCGTCGTCGACAACAAGAACCCGGGTCATGACGGCACGCCGACTTCCGCCGCGACGGGCAGCGACACCGCCATGGTGAGCCCCCCGCCCGGGGTGTCCTCGGCGGCCAGGGTCCCGCCCATCGCCTCGGTCAGCCCGCGGGCCAGCGCCAGGCCGAGCCCGACGCCAGTGGTGTTGTCAGTGTCGCCGAGCCGCTGGAACGGTACGAACATCCGCTCGCGGTCCTCCTCGGGTATGCCGGGGCCGCGATCGATCACCCGCAGCTCCACCCGCTCACCGAGCGCGGAAGCCGTCAGCAGCGGCGGCGCGTCCGGCGGAGCGTAACGCAGCGCGTTCTCCGTCAGGTTCACGATCACGCGTTCCAGGATCGCAGGGTCGGCCTGGACGGCCGGCAGCGACTCCGGTATGTCCACGGTCACATGGCGTCCGCGAAACTCCAGGTTGTCAAGGGCCCGGGATACCACCTCGTCGAGCCCAGACGGGCGCGGGAACAGCGACAGCGCTCCGGCCTGCAGTCGGCTCATGTCGAGCAGGTTGTCCACCAGGTGGGTGAGCCGGTCCAGCGACTCGTCCGCGGTGGCCAGCAATTCCGAACGATCCGCTTCAGACCAGGACACGTCCGAGGACCGCAACGAGGTCACGGCGGCCTTCGCGGAGGCCAGTGGCGTCCGCAGATCGTGCGAAACAGCGGCCAGCAGGGCCGTCCGCATCCGGTCGGCCGCCGCGATCGGCTTCGCCGCCTCGGCCTCGGCGGTCAGCCGCTGCTGCTCGAGCGCGACCCGGACATAGGCGGCGAACGCGCCGAGCACCCGCCGGTCGGTGGCCGCCAGCGTCCGGCCCGCCATCGCGAGGGTCAGTGAGTCGGACAGCGGTACCTCGACGTCGGCCTCAGACGGCGAGGTCAGCGGCGGCGTCCCCGCCGACCCGAGGGCGTGCCATTCGGTGACGGGCCCGCGCCCACTGCCCGCCACACCGCTGGTGGACTCGAGCAACGTCACCGATCGCATGCTGAACGACTCGCGTATCCGTTCCAGCAGCGCCTCGACGGTGTTCTGCCCGCGCAGGATGGAACCGGCCGCCGTGACCAGCAACTCAGATTCGGCGCCGTAACGCGCGGCCTGACGCGACCGGCGGGCGGCGGTATCCACTATGGAGCTGACCACCAGCCCGACGACGATGAACACCACCAGCGCGAGCGCGTTGTTGGCCTGGGAGATCGTCCATTGGTGGATCGGCGGAGTGAAGTAGTAGTTGAGCAGCAGCGATCCAACGATGGCCTCGCACACGGCGGGTACGAAGCCGCCGGTCAGCGCCACCGCGATCACCGCGACGAGGAACAAGAGCACGTCGGAGGTGAGGTTGACACCGCTGCGCCACTGAGCGAGCACGATGGTCAGGGCCGGGGCCAGCAGCGCGGCCAGCACGTAACCGGCGATCCGCCGCCGCAGCGTGATGCTGCCCCGGTACCTGGGCAATATCCCGAACCGGGTGCCCACGTGAGCGTGAGTGACGATGTGCACGTCGATGGGGCCGGACCCGCGGATTGTCCTGGACCCGATACCAGGGCCGGTGAGCAGCGCCGCGAGCCAGGACCTCCGGCTGGCGCCGAGCACCAGCTGGGTGGCGTTCTCGGCCCGCGCGAAGGTCAGCAGGGCATCGGAGATGTTGTCGCCGACCACCTGGTGGTAGGTGCCGCCGAGCGATTCGACCAGCCGCCGCTGCTTGGCCAGGCTGGCCGGATTCGCCCCGGCCAGCCCGTCGGACTTGGTGATGTGTACCGCGAGCAGATCACCGCCGGATGACCGGGCGGCGATCCTGGCCCCGCGCCTGATCAGCGTATCGCCCTCGGGGCCGCCGGTCAGCGCCACCACGACTCGCTCCCTGGCCTCCCAGGTCTTGTGGATGTCGTGCTCGGCCCGGTACTTCTGCAGGCCCTCGTCCACCTTGTCGGCCAGCCACAGCAAGGCCAGTTCCCGCAGCGCGGTCAGGTTCCCGGTACGGAAGTAGTTGGTCAGCGCCGCGTCGATCTTTTCCGGCGGGTAGATGTTGCCGTGCGCCATCCGGCGGCGCAGCGCCTCCGCGGTCATGTCGACCAGCTCGACCTGATCGGCGGCGCGGACCACCGCGTCCGGCACGGTCTCCCGCTGCGGTACACCGGTGATCTGCTCGACGACGTCGTTGAGCGATTCCAGGTGCTGGATGTTGACCGCCGAGATCACCTCGATCCCGGCGTCCAGCAGCTGCTGGATGTCCTCCCAGCGCTTCTCGTTCCGCGAGCCGGGGACGTTGGTGTGCGCGAGCTCGTCCACCAGCGCGATCTGCGGCCGGCGGGCCAGCACCGCGTCGGTGTCCATCTCCTCGAAGCTGGCGCCGCGGTACTCGATCGTCTTGCGGGGAATGACCTCGAGCCCGTCCAGCAGCGCGGCCGTCTGCGGCCGCCGGTGGGTTTCCGCGAAGGCCACCACCACGTCGGCGCCTCGCTCCGCCCGGCGATGCCCCTCGCAGAGCATGGCGTACGTCTTGCCCACGCCCGCCGCAGCGCCTAGATAAATGCGGAGTTGCCCGCGTGTCTCGCTCATGTCACCTCAGTACAGCAAGTCCGGGCGAGCCGCCATTCCCGCTGGTCAGGCGGAGGTTTTCCGCACTTCTCGCTGGTATCGTACCTCAGTCAGATACACCACATTTTCCCCATAACGACGAGACTGACTCCCCGCCGGGGCCGCTTTCTCCCCGCCGGCCCTACAGCTGCCCGCTGATCGCGCGTTCGACGGCCCCGAAACTCACGCGTTCCTGCTCCAGCCGTACCGTCGGCCCGTATACCCCCGCGACGAGGTCCGCGTACACCCCGGCCTCCTCATCGGTCAGCCCGCTGAGCTCAGCCGCCACCGGCGACGGCTCGGGAACCCACTGGTCGCGGTGCCCGAGTAGCGTGGCCCGGTCCATGAGCATCGACCGGACGCGGGGGAACTGTCCGCGCAGCCGGCTGAGGATCGCGAACCCGTGGGTGTCGATGTCACCCCAGTAAACGACATCGAGCTCATCCAGCCACCGCAACGGCGCGAGCACATCTACCGCGTACCCGCGCCCCCACACGACCATCGCGTCCGCCGGCAGCGGGAACGCCAGGTACGTGACCTCGTTCTCGACCACGAACACCCGCCGTACCCCCGCAGGCACCGTGGGTAGCTCGTCGGCCCGCACCGTCAACTCAGAGAAACCCCGGAACGCGTAGCGAATCCGCACATAGCCCGGCTTGGGCAAGAACCCGGACCGGCTGGCGAAACCGACGGCCGCGGAATCGATCCGGGCCGGATCGAGCTGCGCGTCGAGCAGCTCCGTCAGCACGCCACGATGGCCCTCGATGAACTTGGTGTCCACGCCGGGGACGTCCACCTGCCGCAGATACATGCCGGGTCGTTGCCGCTCGTCGATCCACCGGACAACGGCGAGCAGTTTGTCCCACTCGCCGGAGAACCGCAGCACACGCATCGGGTGCGCGGCCATCCACGGCCCCAGCCGGGTGTCGCTGGCTGTCTTCACGAGCTCGTCGAACCGCCGGACCTCGCCGCCGACGCGCAGCAGCGCCCACGCTTCGTCGTAGCCGTCCACCCACGCCCGGGCCGGGATGGAGTTGGTTCCGAAATGCCGGCCGCCGACCTGCTTGTATTCCACCCGCAGCGGCCCGCGGGCCGCCGCCTCCGCCCACTCCGCCGCCCAGCGCTGGACCTCGGCCAGCCGCTCGCCCATCTCACGGGCCGCTGGACCTCGGAGCGGAACGGCGATCGGCTCCCACTCGCCGCCGGCGGCGTGGCCGGTGAGCAGCGCGCCGGAATCCCACTTCTTCCGCAGGGCGACGCGCACGTCAGCCGGGGTCGTCCACATGTCAGTCGACGGTCACCATCTGCCGCAACGTGTGGGCCTCGCGGAGCTCGTAGTACTCCTCGATCGTCATCGACTGCAGTACCGAGTTCATGCCGCTGCGGTTCTCGACCAGCCCGACGGCGGACACGTACGGCTCGATGACGTGGATCTTCTGCAGCGGGGTGACGATCAGAAGCTGCAGCCCGAGCCTGCCGAACAGCTCGAGCGCGAACTTCGTCGACTCATCCGACCCGCGGCCGAAGGCCTCGTCGATGACCGCGAAACGGAATGTCCTCGACTTCGCGGCACCCCACTCCAGCTTGAACTGGTAGGCCAGCGACGCGGCGAGGATCGTGTAGGCGAGCTTCTCCTTCTGGCCGCCGGACTTCCCGCCTGAATCGGCGTAGTGCTCGTACTCCGTGTCGTCCTCGCGATACCGCTCCGACGCGCCGAACGTGTACCAGTTCCGCACGTCGGTGACGAACCGCGTCCACTTGCGGTCCGCCTCCGCGTAACCTTCCCGGCCGCGAAAGCGTTCGATGATCCGGCTGACCTGCAGGAACTTCTGCTCGGAGTAGGTGTCTGAATCTTCCCCCGACACCGCGTCGTCGGTACAGGATCGCAGTTCAGAGCGGAAGTCCTTGACGTCCACGTGCGGGGACTGTATCGGCTCCAGCCGGATGTACCGGCCCGGGTTGTAGTCCACGCCGACCAGCGATTCGTTGATCGTGGCGATCCGTTCCCTGATCAGCTCGGACTGCTTGTTGAGCTGGGACTGGAAACCAGCGATGTCACGGATCGTGTTCTGGTTCAGGTAGGTCTTGAATTGCTCGGTGAACCGCGGCAGGTCGTCATTTACCAGGCGCTCGTGCAACTCCCGGTACCCGTCCGCGGATTCGACCGAGTCGTTGAGCTCGGTGGTCTCGACCGGATACTGCCGACGGAACTCTCCCATCGCGCCGACGATCCGGTTGGATAGCGTGGTCAGCCGCGGGTTGCGTTTGCCGATCAGGTCGGCGATCGCACCGCCGGCGGCGTTCTCGGCCTTGTCGCAGGCCGACGCCGCCGACGGCCGGGGGTGTCCCGCCTGAGCGAGCAGCTCCCGGGTCTCGCCGAATAGCATCCGCGCCGCTGGGCAGTCCGGCTCGTCGAGCACCGCGCGGGCCTCGGCGAGCACTCTCGTGGCGGCCGCCAGACTGCCTTTCGCGGCGCCGATCTGGTTGTCGATCTCGCGGAGCGCTCCCGCGGCGTCGGTCAGCCTGTCCTTGACCCGCTCCAGTTCCTCGTTGAGCCGCTTGAGTTCGGCGGACGCGGCCTCCAGCTCCTGTCTTTCCTTCTTGAGCCGTTCGGCGCGGTTGACCTCGGACTGCCAGTCGATCTCCGCGAAGTCGCGGGTCTGGTCGAGGCCGGCGAGCACCTGACCGCGGTCGATCGCGGCGTCCATCGCCGCCTTGTGCTCCTTTTCCTTCGTGGCGATCGCGTCGATGTCCTTGGTCAGCTCCGCGGCTCGGCGCAGCAGCGTCGCGATCTTCGCCTCGTTGGACCAGCCGAGCACGTACCTGGACCGGTCGTCGATCCGGTTCCGGTCGTCCTTCTCGTGCCGGCCGCCCTTCTCCTTGACCTGGCCTGCCTTGGTAATCGCCTTGACCGCCCGGCGGAACTCCTTCATCGTCTCGACGCACTCGTGGTCGGCGCGGTGGTCAAGCTCGCGAGCGATCCAGTCCGCGAAGGGGCTGTCCTTGATGTCGAGCTTGGTGGCCAGTGAACCCGCCGGGTACACCGGCGGCGTCACCCGGTCGAGCGAAGGCACCCGGTAGTAAACCACCCGCTGCCGCAGGTGATGGGCATCGATCCAGTCCGACACCGCGGCGTAGTGCTGCTCGGGGACGAGTATCGACATCGCGAAGCCACGCAGCACGCGTTCGGCGGTCCCCTCCCAGTCGGCCTCGGCCTCCTTCACCTGGATGAGTTCTCCAGCGAACGGCAGCGACTCGTCGGAGATCCGTAGCTCGCGGCACAGGACATCGCGCAGCTCCAGTTGCTGGCGCGGGATGTTGTTCTTGCGCTGCTCCAGGCTCCGCAGGTCCGCGTTGACCTCGGCCGCCTCCTCCCGCACCTGTCTCGCGCGGAACGACGTCTCGGTCAGCGCGTTCTGGTGCTCGGTGAGATCTTCCTTCGCGGTCTGGCGTGTCTCGCTGATCTGGCGACGCCGGGTCGCGAAGTGCTCGGCGCTTTCCACTGGGTCAAGCCCGGCTTTGGAGAGTCCTTCCGCGAACAGCTCGGCCCGAGCCATCCGGGACAGACCCGCCTGCTGGCACTCGTCGAGTTGCCGCTCGATCTCGGCGAGGCGGTTGCCGCCGTGACCGGCGAGTTCGACGCGGAGATCGGTCTCTCGCCCCCGCAGCTCCGACAACCCGCGCCCGAGTTCGCCGCGCTGGGCATCCAGCACTTCCCGCTGGGCGGAGATCTGATGGACCTCGGCCGCGGTGAGATCGGCCTTGATATCCGCGAAGTAGTACTTCAATGCCTCCCGCTGGGCGGTCAGCGTCAAGATCTCGGAGCGCAGCTTGTCGTGCCGGTCGCAGTCCGCGAGCAGCGGTTCCAGCGCGGCGAGTTGCGCCTTCGCGCGCTGTACCGCCTCGTGCGCCTTAGTGAGATCATCGAAGTGCGCGATGATGTCCGCGACTGCCTTCTGAGCGTCGAACGGCTCCAGCATGTGCTCGCGGACGAAATCGGTGAGGTTGCCCACCGATTTCATCGAGACCGTCTGGTGGAACAGCTCCATTGCCTGCTCAGATTCGATGCCGAGCCGACGGCGGAAATCCTTTCCGTACTCAGGGAAGGAGTCGTGCAGCCGGACGCCGCTGGTGCCGCGCAGCCGCTTGCGCAGCGCCGTGATGTCCGTGCCGAAGTCGGCGAAATGCTCCGCCACGCTGAGCTGCTGGTCGGCGGTGACGTAAAACCGGTCCGGCTGGCCTATCACGTCGCCGGTGCGCAGGTAGAAGACCTGGGCAAGCGTGACGGTGGCATCGTAGCCGTCATTGCGAAACACGCCGAGGAGCACGCTGTGCTTGCTCCCGTCCCGCAGCGGGACCGGCTTAGTCGCTCCAGTTACCTCGTTCCGTTCTGTCTTGTAATAGCCGAGCACGTACGAGCGGAGGGATCGTTCGCGGGTGTCAGCACCGGCGGCCTTGTTGTAAGAGATTTTCTGGGATGGGAGCAGCAGGGTAGTCACGGCGTCGACGATGGTGGATTTTCCCGAGCCGATGTCGCCAGTGAGCAGCGTGTTCTGCCCGTTCGCCGTCAGCGCCCAGACCTTCTCGCTGAACGTGCCCCAGTTGTACAGTTCCAGGCGCTCGAGACGGTAACCGGTCATTCGCTGACCTCCTGCAGGTATTCGGCGAGCCGGCTATCGAAATCGGCGAGCCACTGGCCGTCGACGAAAGCCTTGATAATGCGCCGGACCTCGTAGACATGCTCTGAGCCCTTCACCGCGCGGAGGAATCCGAGGTCCACGCATTTGGAGATATTGGCGTCGATCTGGTCGATCATCCGCGCCTCGTTGCTGGTCGGCGGGAGGAAGACGCGGAGCATTTCGGCGATCTGCTCGCGGGTCAGCATCAGCCGGGTGCCGCCGCCACCCGCGTCGAATTCGGCGAGTTTCTTGCGGAGCAGCGTGAGCAGCAAGCTGACCGGGAACGACAGCGTGCGGCGCGCGATCAGCCGGGGGAGCGGGTCGGTCTCGTCCGGGTCGGGCGTTTTCTGGCGGCAGTAGGCATAACCCTCGGCCTCGTCGATAACGATTTCCAAGCCGAGCACGGCCACGTAGTCACGGGCCTGCGGCTGCAGTTCGAGCAGGCTGCGCCAAGCGCGGTCGTGCGTGTCGCGGTAGACGACGCCCTTCATGAGCTGGGTGACGGCTACGGACAGGTTAGGTTCGGCTGTCATGCCGTTGTCCTCCGCGCGTAGGTGACACGGGGCAGAGTGGCGACGCGCCGGGTCCCGGCTTCATCTTCCCAGCCGATGCTTTCCTCATGCTCCGCGTCGAAGACGACCGCGAAGGCGTCGTCCTTGAGCGACAGGTAGGTGACAAGCTCGGCGAGGCCTTGGGCTAGCGGGTGTTCACGGACGATCGTGGTGAGGCCGACAGCGGGCTCACGGCGCAGCGCCCGGTGGATCTGCGCGCGCAGCGGGCCGGGGTCCACGTAGACCTGCTCGAACAGGGCGGTCGGGTCGGCCTGTTCGTCCGCGTTCTCGACGTGTTCGCTATCGATGCGGGCCTTCTGGGTCCGCGCGTAGAGCGGGCGCTCCATGGGGAGGTTGAGCCGCGGATTCAGCGTGTCGAGCTCCGTTGTCACGGGGACGGACTTGTGTTCCCTGAGCTGGAGCGCGTGTGATTCGATGCCGCGCAGGATCTCGATCACCCGCCGGTTCTCGAACCACACCTGGTCGTCGAGGAATCTCCGGAGCTGCTCGGAGAGCTGACGGACAGTCGCCTGGGTACGCTCGGCGGCGTCGAGCCAGTCGTAGTGGATGTGCTTGAGCCGGTTGTCGCGCTCGGCGATCGCGGTGAGTTCATGGACCTCACGCAGGAGCTGCGACAGTTCCTCTTGGCGTGCCTGAGAAAGCAGGAAACCGTAGAAGGCCTGGAACGATTTTCCCTGGTCGGAGCCGGAGATCGACTCCCGGCTGCCGAGCACGTCGTCGAGCAACTCGCCCTTGCCGCCCTGCCAGCCCGCGATCTTCTCCCGCAGCCGACGGTCCAGCTTGCGGAAGTTCTCCTCTACCTCGCGGAAGTCCGCCAGCAGCTCCCGCGCGGTCGCCGAGAACTGCTGGTAGCGATCGCGCACCGCGGACTCGTCGAGCAAGTCCAGTTCCCCGGCCTGGGCGCGACGTATCTGCTCGTCGATAGCGTCGCGCTGTCGCTGCAGTTCCCTGATCCGCTCGTCCGGGTCCGTCTCGGTGCCGAAGACGATCTGGCGCAGCAGGTCGAAGACCGTGTTCAGCCGTGACTCGGTGCCGACGAAGGAGCGATCTCGTAGGCTGGCGATCCACTGCAACGCCTTCTCCACTGCCGGGGTAGCGTCGTAGTGCGGCTCGTCGGTGCCGTCGGGATAGTACTTACGCAGCCAGCCCGCCTCCGGCGAGGCCCAGTCGTCAAGGTATGCCTTCGCGGGCTTCGGGAACCGCATGCCGTTGTGGTTCAGCGCGTACAGATCGTCGTCCAGGCGGCTGATCAGCTCGGACGCGGGGATGGACCGGACGTTATCCTCGACGAACACCTTGTGCAGGAAGCTCAGCACGAGCGGCGCGTTGTCGGCCGACAGCAGCCGCCAGGCAGGGCTGTTCGCCTTCAGCCACGCGACCTCGTCGAAGCTCGTCACGGGACATAATCGTAGGGGCAGGGTCTGACAACGCGCGCGACGTCGCCGTAGCCGCCCGGACGAGACAACGAACCGGATCGACAAAGTCATGCTGCTGGCTGCGGGTTTCGCATCAGCCTATGGCCTTGAACTGCTGGCAACCGTGCACTGGATCGCGGTCCGTGAAGCCAGCACCCTCCAGGCTGACGACGTAACGGGAATCACGCAGCGAATCGGGATCTGGAGCGATCGCAAGGGACGCCTGTTCACCGAAGCACACGTAGCCAAGGCCGCCGACCACCTGCGACGCCTCGGCTGGATGCCACCCGTGTAGCAGGCAGGATTGTCTGGGGACATCCTCAGGTTGAACGTGCATCCAGCCTGAGGGCTCCCTGATCGCGCGCGTCGGTAAGCGCCGCCATAGTCGCCGTACCCAAGCGAGGCGATGGTCGCGGCTGGCCGAGGAATCCGTCTCGCCGCGCGTGCAGCGAATGATGACTAGTGCCAGGATTCCCCATTCGGTTCCGGGCTGAAGTTGGACATGGAGATACGACAACGCGATGTTCATGACATCACGCTGCCGTAGTGATGCGTTCCGGCGGGTGCCCTAAGACAAGCCATGATGACTCTTCCTCCTGTAGGCGAACCAGCGTCGCGCTGGTCCTCACGTCAACTCACGATAGTAGTCGACCACATCCGTCGATTCCGGTGATTCCTCGATGCTGATCAAACACTTGTATAAGTGTTTTGATCATGCATATAAGTCCATGCCTAAATCGCCGCCTCGGCCGGTCGCTGAGAGAGGCGGATGAAGTGACACGCTGGGCAGATCATCCGCTACCGTGAGACCAAAGCGGAACGCGGAGGAATTCGTGCCACAGGACGACGCGGCCGACGATGTGCAGACGGACCTGGCGCCGGTCAGAGAGAAGATCCGAGAGCTCAGGGAAGCGCGGGGCTGGACTCAGGAGAAACTCGCGGAACTCTCAGGTCTGGGTCCCGACACCATTGTGCGAATCGAGAGGGGTCGAACCGGGACTCCGCCGAAGCGATCAACGTTGATATTGCTTTCGCTAATATTTGGCAGAGAGCGGGATTATCTCGTGAATATCATGAAGCATGTTCCGCAGCGGGAGGACGATAATCCAACCTTGCAATCGGTCAGTAATGTGCTTGCGGAATTCCGCGGAACACTCGGCTCCATTAAAGAAGACGTGAAGCAGCAGCGCGATATCCTTTACCAGATTGCGCCCGCAGTCGGTGTCGCCATTGATTCATGGCGCCAGGGCCCAACACGCGATACGGCTGCTCCGGAGGCGGGCAGCTCGGAGTAGCTCCCTTCCGTTTCCGTATGGTTCTTTGCGCTGGTAGTCGGCACTGGCGCAGACCTTCGCGGCGACCGCCCCAACGCGGCTGGGTTCCGCGAGCCGCCCGAAGCGGCTGGACGAGCTCACTAGCCGAGAATGCCAAGTGCTGCGGTTGATAGCCGAAGACCGCAACAGCACCATCGCAGTCCTGACGGGACACAATGCTCGGGAACTTAAGAGTCGGCTAGCGCGCGAACCGGTTGGGGGTATGCGGGAAATGACGGCCGGATCTGGGTTGGAGTGGCAGGTGGCGATGCTGGTGGTGTGGCAGTAACCAGCAAAGCCTGCCTCATCCCAGGGGGATGGTCGCGGTGGCGTGAAAGTCCCGCGGCTGCGGCCGGGGTTCGCTGCCGTGTTCCCGTCCCCGGGGCGCGTGCGGCGCTGTCCGGAGGCTACTTCTCCCGGGTTAGTGCACCCTGGCTGCCGGGCATACCCGGGCATTGCGGGCGGGAAAGGTGCGCTAAGCCGGGAGAAGTCAGCTGGCTGTCAGCAGCTCGGTCCGGCTGCCACACCAACCAGGCCGGTGGTTTTAGGGCTTGGCGGGGGAGTTGCTCACCGTCGTTATGGTAAAAAAATTATGGTCGGTAGCGGTAGCCCATCCCCGGCTCGGTGAGCAGGTGGCGCGGGCGGGTGGGGTCGGTCTCGAGCTTGCGGCGCAGCCTGGCCATATGGAACCGCAGGTAGTTCGAGCGCTGCTCGAAGCCGGGCCCCCAGACGGTGGACAGCAGCTGATCCGAGGAAACCAGCTGACCGGGGCGGCGTAGCAGGATCTCCAGGATGTGCCACTCGGTCGGGGTGAGCCGCAGCGACTCGCTGCCGCTGGTCACGGTGTGCGCGGAGGTGTCGATGGTCCACTGTCCGATCGTGACCGGCCGCGGCTCCGGCATCGCGCCGGGCTCATCGCGGCGCAACGCGGCGCGCAGTCTGGCCAGCAGCTCGGCCATCGCGAACGGTTTGGTCACGTAGTCGTCGGCGCCGACGTCGAGCGCCCCGATCTTGTCGCCGGGCGAGATCCGCCCAGACAGCACGATGATCGGTGCCCGCGACCACCGGCGGAGTTCGACGATGACCTCGACTCCGTCGATGTCCGGGAGCCCCAGGTCCAGGATCACCGCGTCCGGCGGATGCGTGATAGCGGAGGCCAGCGCCTCGCGTCCGGTCGCCGCGGTCGCGACATCGTACTGACGGGCCCGCAGACTGATGCGCAGCGCGCGCAGCAGCTCCGGCTGGTCCTCGACGATGAGCACCCGCGGGGCCGGACGGCCGGCCAGATGGGGGTCACCCATCTGGCCGGACGCCAGGCTGTTCATCCCGCGTACTTCGCTTGACCCGGCAGCTCGTCGAGCGCGATGTTCAGCGTCAGGACGTCGACCCGGGGCTCGCCGAGGAACCCGAGGTTCCTGCCCTGGGTGTACTTCGCCACCAGGGCCTTGACCGTCGCTAGCGACAGGCCTCGCGCGGCTGCCACCCGGGCCTCTTGGTCCGCGGCGTTCTGCGGGGAGATGTCCGGGTCGAGCCCGGACCCCGAGGTGGTCACCGCGTCCGGCGGTACCTGCGAGAGGCTGACGTGGTTGAACGCCGCGTAGGCCGCCTTGTAGGTCTCGATGTTCTTCACCAGTACGGGGTTGCTGGCGCTCAGGTTGGACGCGCCCGAGTAATCCGTGTCGCAGCCGTACTGGCTGGTGCCGGGAGACGTCGGGCTGTCCCCGCTGGCGGCGTCCGCCGTCGACGGCCTGGGCTGGAAGTACTGCGCTAGCGGGTCACCCTTGGAGTTCACGAACTCCTGGCAGATCAGTGAGGAGCCGACGACCTTGCCGTCATAGCTGACCATTGACCCGTTGGCCTGGTTGTGGAACGCGACCTGGGAGATTCCCCAGACCGCGACCGGGTAGATGAGCCCGCAGATGACCGTCAGGACGATCATCGCGCGGAGCGCGGCCAGGTGCTGGCCGATCCACATCGGTAGTCGCGACATCGGATTAACCTCCGAATCCGGGGATGTGCACGATGATCAGGTCGAGGACCTTGATCGCGATGAACGGCATGACCAGCCCGCCGACGCCGTAGATCCACAGGTTCCTGCGCAGCAGCGCCGTTGCCGACGACGGCTTGTACCGGACACCTCGTAGGGCCAGCGGGATCAGCGCGACGATGATCAGTGCGTTGAAGATGATCGCGGACGCGATCGCCGACCGCGGATTGGACAGATGCATGATGTTGAGCTTGCCCAGCCCGGGATACACGGCCTCGAACATGGCCGGCAGCATGGCGAAGTACTTCGCCACGTCGTTGGCGATCGAGAACGTGGTGAGCGCGCCGCGGGTGATCAGCAACTGCTTGCCGATCTCGACGATCTCGATGAGCTTCGTCGGGTTGGAGTCCAGGTCCACCATGTTCCCGGCTTCCTTGGCGGCGCTCGTGCCGGTGTTCATCGCGACGCCGACGTCGGCCTGGGCCAGCGCGGGAGCGTCGTTGGTGCCGTCACCGGTCATCGCGACCAGCTTGCCGCCCTCTTGCTCCTTCTTGATGAGCGCCATCTTGTCTTCCGGCGTCGCCTCGGCGAGGAAGTCATCCACGCCGGACTCGTCCGCGATCGCCTTGGCGGTCAGCGGGTTGTCGCCGGTGATCATGACGGTCTTGATGCCCATCTTGCGGAGCTCGTCGAACCGCTCCTTGATGCCCGGCTTGACGATGTCCTTGAGGTAGATCACGCCGAGTGCGCGGCCGGGGGCGTCGGCGGACGGCTTCTCCGCGACCACGAGCGGGGTGCCGCCAACCGAGGAGATGCTGTCCACCGTCTGGCCGAGCTCGGGAGGCACGGTGCCGCCCGATTCCCTGATCCAGTTCTGGACCGAGGAAGAGGCGCCCTTTCTAACTTCCCGCCCCCGGCCGGCACGGCCATCGGCCAGGTTCACGCCGGACATCCGGGTCTGCGCGGTGAACTCGATAAACTCCGCGCCGGGCAGTTCGCCCTCGGTCCTCTCCTGAAGTCCAAACTTTTCTTTTGCCAGAACGACGATCGAACGTCCCTCGGGCGTGAAGTCGGCTAGCGAGGAGAGTTGCGCGGCGTCGGCGAGTTCCTCCACCGTCACGCCAGGCACCGGGATGAATTCCGACGCCTGCCGGTTGCCAATCGTGATCGTGCCGGTCTTGTCGAGCAGCAGGGTGTTCACGTCGCCGGCCGCCTCGACGGCGCGGCCCGACATGGCCAGCACGTTGCGCTGGACCAGCCGGTCCATGCCGGCGATGCCGATCGCGGATAGCAGCGCGCCGATCGTGGTCGGGATCAGCGCCACCACCAGTGACACCATGATGATCAGGTCCTGGCCATCGTGGGAGTAGTACGCCATCGGCTGTAGCGTCACGACCGCGAGCAGGAAGATCAGCGTCAGCGAGGCCAGCAGCACGTTGAGCGCGATCTCGTTCGGCGTCTTCTGCCGTGAGGCGCCCTCGACGAGCGCGATCATCCGGTCGATGAACGTCTCGCCCGGCTTGGAGGTGATCTTGACGACGATCCGGTCGGACAGCACCCTGGTGCCGCCGGTCACCGCGGAGCGGTCACCACCGGACTCCCTGATGACCGGGGCGGACTCGCCGGTGATCGCCGACTCGTCGACGCTCGCGACGCCTTCCACGACGTCGCCGTCACCGGGGATGATCTCGCCCGCCTCGACCACCACGTAGTCGCCGAGGGTGAGCTGGGTGCCGGGAACGTCCTCTTCGGTGGCATCGGTCGATCCCGGCTTCCAGCCGTTGAGCTTCCGGGCCATGGTCTCGGTCTTGGTCTTGCGCAGCGTGGCCGCCTGCGCCTTGCCGCGGCCCTCGGCCACTGCCTCGGCCAGGTTGGCGAACACCACGGTCAGCCACAGCCAGGCGCAGATCGTCCAGGCGAACGCGGACTCGTGGATGATCGCCGAGTAAATGGTCAGTGCGGCGCCTACCTCGACGACGAACATGACCGGGTTCTTGAGCTGGACCCGCGGGTCCAGCTTCTTCAGCGCGTCAGGCAGCGATCTCCAAAGCATCTTCGGGTCGAGCAGTCCGCCGCCGACCCGGTGTTGTACAGCGGCCTTGGGGGTCAGCTCCGACGCAGGTTTCGACGGTTCGGTCAGAGCCATCAGTGGAGTCCTTCCGCGAACGGGCCCAGCGCGAGCGCTGGGAAGTAAGTCAGGCCGACCAGGATGACGATCACGCCGATCATCAGGCTGATGAACAGGGGTTTATGCGTCGGCATGGTCGCGACATTGCTAACCTGCACCCCTTCCTGGCGGGCCAGCGATCCGGCTAGCGCGAGTGCGAAGATCTCGGGCGCGAATCTGGCTAGCAGCATCACCAGGCCACCCGAGACCTGGTACCAGGTCTGGGCCGTGCCCAGTCCGGCGAATGCCGAGCCGTTGTTATTAGCCATCGAGACGAACGCGTAGATGACCTCGGTGAGGCCGTGCGCGCCGGGATTCAGGATGACCGACCGCGCCGATTTGCTCATCAGCGAGGCCGCCGCGCCGATCAGCGCCGCCGACGGGGTGGCGAGGATGTACAGCGACGCGTACTTCATCTCGGTCGGGCGGATCTTCTTGCCGAGGTACTCGGGCGTGCGGCCGACCATCAGGCCGCCGATGAAGACGGTGACGACAGCCAGGACCAGTAGTCCGTAGAGCCCGGCGCCGACGCCACCCGGCGAGACCTCGCCCATCATGATGTTGAACAGCGCCATACCGCCGCCGAACGCGGTGAACGAATCGTGGAACGAGTTCACCGCGCCGGTCGAGGTAGCCGTGGTCGACGCCGCGAACAGCGACGACCCCGGGATGCCGAACGCGACGTTCTTTCCTTCCATCGCGGCTCCGGCGATCTTGAGCGCCGTTCCGGAATGCTGGTTCTCGAAGAAGCTGACGACGGCGACCGAGGTTGCCCACAGGATGCCCATCACGGCCACCAGGGCGTAACCCTGCCGGTTGTCCTTCACCATCTTGCCGAAGGTCCGGCACAGCGCGAACGGGATCAGCAGCAGCAGGAAGATCTCGAACCAGTTGGTGAACGGGTTCGGGTTCTCGAACGGATGTGCCGAGTTCGCGTTGAAGAACCCGCCGCCGTTGTTCCCGAGTTCCTTGATGACCTCCTGCGAGCCCACCGGTCCGCCGACCATCTCCTGAACGCTGCCGGAGAGGGTATGGATCAGGTGCGTCGGGGTGAAGCTGTCGATGACACCGCCGGCCACCAGGATGATCGCGCCGATGACGGAGATCGGCAGCAGTATCCGGATGACGACCCTGGTCAGGTCCACCCAGAAGTTACCGAGCCGGTCGGTGCCCTTGCGGGTCAGCCCGCGGACCAGCGCGATCGCGACCGCGATGCCGACCGCCGCGGAGACGAAGTTCTGCACGGCGAGCGCCGACATCTGGGTGACGTACCCCATCGTGGTCTCGCCGGAGTAGTTCTGCCAGTTGGTGTTCGTGGTGAACGACGCGGCGGTGTTCCAGGCCGTAACCGGGTCGACCGCGGACATGCCGTTCGAGAATGGCAGGTGATCCTGCAGCCGCTCGAAGGCGTATACGAACAGCACCGACAACACGGAGAACGCCAGCACCGAGCGTGCATACACGCTCCAGCGCTGGTCCGCCTCGGGATCGATGCCAACCAGCTTGTAAATGCCGCGCTCGACGCGCAGGTGCTTGCTGGACGTCAGGACGTAGGCGATGTAGTTGCCCAGCGGTCCGTAGCAGGCCGCGAGGGCGAGGACGAGCAGGCCGAACTGCAAGAATCCGGCGACAGATCCGCTCACGGTCTCAGAACCTCTCCGGTTTGATCAGGGCCACGATCAGGTAGATGCTGAGCACCACGCTGACGATCAGGCCCACCCAGTTCTCAGCGCTCAAGACGCTCAAGTCCCTTCACGAGCAGGGTCAGTACGGCGAACACGACGATCGTTAGGCCGATGTACAGCAGATCGGACATCGCCACTCCTTGGCGGTTTGGGGTAGAACGACGTAAGCAAAGCGCTAAAAAGGCCGCCAAATGCCCGTCCTGACGCCCTCCATGCGGGGATCTAACGGTCCCTAACGGGATTCATGCGCGACCAATACGTCACTCTGCGTAACTGATTATGGGCGCACGGAAGCGCGCCGCCGTGCAACGCCGCGCCCCCGGATCAGTGCGCGAAGTCAGGGAGGGAGACGTGCCGGCGTATCGGCCAGGACCGGTGCGCGGTGCCGAGCGAGTCCACCAGGTCCGAGGGCGGGACCGCGGTCACCGGGCAGCGCGCGTGCGCCAGGCAGTATCGCCCGGTGGATTTGCGCAGGCAGCGCCGGTGCCAGCCGCGGCGGCCGGTCCCGATCACGAGAATGTCCCCGTCGCCGCTCGCGAGGTCGGTGAGCACCGCCCCGGCGTCACCGCGCACGACGGCCTGCTCGACCCGCACATCGTCGGGGACACCGCCGAGCGCCTGGTCGAACGCGGTCCGCAGCCGATCGGCGGCCGCCTGCCGCCACAGTTTCCTGAGCTCGGGGGATGGGCAGCGTCGTTCGGCCAGCTCGCCGCCCGGCGGTATCCAGGCGATGACCGCGGTCAGCGGTACATTTCGTTGCCTGGCCTCGTCGGTCGCGAACCGCAGCGCCTGCAAGCTGCCTAGCGAACCACTCACGCCGACGAAGATCCGACGTACCGCGGTCACGATGACTCGCCTCCACCTATCACGTAAGGGATTGTCTTC
This sequence comes from Streptosporangiaceae bacterium, assembly GCA_050012355.1. Taxonomy (GTDB): domain Bacteria; phylum Actinomycetota; class Actinomycetes; order Streptosporangiales; family Streptosporangiaceae; genus JBEKHI01. The sequence goes on from JBEKHI010000005.1 coordinate 24,371, forward strand.
CCTCATACAACCTTTACCGCAGTCGGCGGAATCCAGTCCTAGCGAACTCTTAACGCCATACAAACGTAATCAGGCGGCGTGCTGGCGGCATCGACGCTCAGCGCACCCCCAGCTCGTCGATCCGGGACAGCATGTCCGCGGGATCGGCGTACACCCGGTACGCGCCGGCCCGCTCCAGTTCCTCGCGGCCATAGCCGCCGGACTGCAGCCCGACGCCGAGCGCGCCGGCCCGCCGGGCGGCCAGCAGGTCCCACACGCTGTCCCCGACGACCATCGCGTTGGCCGGGTCGACCTCCAGCAGCGCGGCCGCGGCGAGGAACAGGTCCGGGTCTGGCTTGGCGTGCCGCACCATGTCCCTGGTGACCATCGGCGTATCCGAGGGCAGCCCCAGCAGGTCCAGCGAGGGGCGTGCCGTTTCCGCGCGCCCGCTGGTGGCGATCGCCCACTTCACGTCGGCCTCGGAGAGCGCTGTCAGCAGGTCCCGCGCGCCCGGCAGTGCGGTGACCGTGTCGGCGATCTTGAGGTATTCGGCGGCGTGCGCGTGCTGCAACTGCTCGATCTCCGCCGCCGACAGCGATCGTCCGGTCTCGCGAAGCAGGGCCTGGACGAACAGCCCGCCGCTCATCCCGATGCGGCGGTGGATCCGCCACACCGAGAGCTGGATCCCGATCGCCTCCAGCGCGGCGCGCCAGGCGATCACGTGCTGGTAGACGCTGTCGATCAACGTGCCGTCTAGGTCGAAAAGGAACGACGGTACTGGTGACTCCGGGTACTCCATGCCTCTAGTGTGCCAAACCGCCCGCCCGCTCCCCGGACCGCCGCCGGCCTGCGACACCGACGTTCACCGGGTCCTCATTGCTGCAGCGCCGGGCTGCTATTGGCATTATTGGGTAACTATGACGGAAGGTTCATTCGTCGCGCTCGGCGACAGCTTCACCGAAGGCATTGACGACCCATACCCGGACGGCAGCTACCGAGGCTGGGCGGACCGGTTCGCGGGGATGCTCGCGGCCCGGAATCCGGAGCTCAGGTACGCGAACCTGGCGGTTCGCGGCCGGTTGCTCGGCGACGTCGCCACCGAACAAGTTCCCGCGGCCATCGCGCTGGGCGCTGACCTGGTCAGCATCGCGGCGGGCGGCAACGACCTGCTGCGCCCCGGCAGTGACCCGGACTCGCTGGCCGCCGTGTTCGACTCCGCCGTTGCCCGCCTTCAGGCCGGGGGCTGCCGGGTACTGATGTTCACCGGCTTCGACCCGAACGTCTTCCCGGTGATCAAGCTCATCCGGGGCAAGGCCGCCGCCTACAACATGCACCTGCGCGGCATCGCCGACGCGCGCGGCTGCGACCTGGTCGATATGTGGTCGATGCGCGTGCTGTGCGACCGGAGGGCCTGGAGCGTGGACCGGCTGCACCTGACCTCCGAAGCCCACCAGCGCGTAGCGCTCAGGGCTGCCGAGGTGCTGGGCCTGCCGGTTACCGAAGACTGGCGGGCGCCCTTCCCCGACCCAGAGCCGGGTTCCTCGCTCGCCGTCGCGCCGACAGCCCGCGCCCTATGGCTAGCCGCCCGTCGCGCGGACGCCGAATGGGCCCGGACCTACGCCCTGCCCTGGATCCGCCGCCGGATCCGCGGCACCTCCTCCGGCGACAACGTAATAGCCAAGCGCCCCGAACTCCTCCCCATAGAAGCCCCAGCCACCTAGCCCTCCTAACCCCCGCGCTCGCCGGCGGTCCGCCCCCGCGCCCGCGCGTTGCACCCTCACCCGCCCGTCGCGAACCCCTTCCCCGGGCGACATATCGGATACGAGCGCATATGTGCAGCGCGGCGAATTCGCACCGTCTCCGCTGACCTGGGATGGATGGTGTTAGCGGTCCAAAAGGTAATCGTGATAGCGATGTGATCGCCGACCCGGAGCCGCGATTCTGGTCGGTGCTGCATTACCCAGCAAAGAGCCTGGGTAATGCAGCACCGACCAGAATCCATTCCCCGCCGCGCACCCGCGACCAACTCGCATACCGCAACATTCCGGGCGCCCAATGCGCCCGAACCCGGATGGTGCGAGGCGTGGACCCGGTGGGCGCGTGAGCCTGCCGCCTGCCGGGGTACCGGCCGCCCGGCCGCCCGGGTGCCCATTGCCCGGCGAATCCCGGTCCGCCGCACACTCGGCTGGAGTGGCAGGGTGCCGAATGCCGCGCCATGGATGGGCCATCGCAGGCGTTATAACCCCAGCGATGGGCCATCCATGGGGCCTTCGACCTGCCGAAATACCGGGCGGAAATGCTATATCGGGCAAATAACCCCAGGGGGCTATGGACCTTGCTGGGTGGAATTATAGGCATATTTCGGGAACTTCTGGACGGGTGGCTACCGGGCGTGCTCATGTTTACTGGTGTGCCTCGGCCGCCGGGGCCGTGGCCACAGAGAGGATGCGATGTCCATCAAGTCACGCGTGCTCGCGATCGGTGGTTCGATCGTCCTGGTGGCGTCCCTTGCCGCCGTCGCCACGGCAGTCAGCGTGGCCACCCCACAAGCGTCTGGGGCGGCCAAGACTGCCGTCGTGAAGGCGAACGCCGAACATGAGACGGGTTCGTCGGAGTACAACCCGTTCACCGTCTACAGCCCGGACTTCACCGAGAACGGCTGGCTGCCGGTTAGCTCCGAGGGCGGACCGGCGTCGGAAACCGGCTGCAGCGGTAAGAACCTGGCCCCCACAATCGACTGGTCCAATGTCCCGTCGGGTACGGAGAGCTTCGCCTTCGTGATCAGCGACGTGGACGCGCCGGTCGCGGGCTTCTTCCACCACTGGATCGTTTACAACATCCCCGCCAACGTGACCTCGCTGGCAGGCCATGGCAGCGACCCGTACAGCGAGGGCACCAACGACTACGGGTTCGTCGGTTACGGCGGCCCCTGCCCGCCGGCTGACGGTCAGACCCACCACTACGTCTTCACGGTGTACGCGCTGGACACCACGAGCATCCCTGGCACCGCTCTTGACTACAGCCAGCTTGTCACCGCGATCAGCCCGTACGTGATCGGCGCCACCAGCACGCTCGGTAAGTTCGTCCTGCCGCTCGGCAGCTAACCGTCATCGCAGTCGATGTGACATCGACCGGCCTAGAGCGCGGTCGATGTCACATCGACAACCCCCGCGCGCCCGCTCAGCCGACGAGGTCCCCCAGCGAGTCGCTGAGCCAGTCGAGCGAGGCGGCTATCCAGTCAAGGCGCAGCGGGTCATCGGCCGCTAGCGCGGCCTCTTGCCGGACAGCGTCGTCGCCGTACAGCCGGGAGGTCGCCATCCGCAGCCGCAGCGCGGACGCTGGCTCTCCGAACGCGCTGCCCGGTAGCGCCCCGATCCCGTACCGGCGCAGCAGCAGGTCAGCGAGATCCTGCCCCGATTCGACGCCATAACGACGCAGCAGCAGGTCACGGAACGCCCTGAAGTCCGGGTACACATAGAACCCGCCCGCGGGCGGTGCCACCTCCAGCCCGGCTGCGGCCAGCCGGGAAGCCACCTCCCTGGCCACGCACGCGTGCAGCCGACGGGACCTTCGCACCCGGTTCACGATGTCGGTGCCCTCACTGAACGCCAACTCGGCGGCTGACTGCACCGGGGCGGAAGCGGCTGACCAGATCTCGCTGCCGATCGCGAGCAGCCCATCGCGGACCTGGGCCGAGGGCAGCCGCGCCACGCCGAGCCGCCAGCCCCCGAGAGCGAGGTTCTTCGACAGGCCCGTCGTCACCACGGTGTGTTCCGGTGCCAGGGCGGCCGGGCTGACGAAGCCGGGCTCGAACACCAGGTCCCGGTAGATCTCGTCGGAGATGATCAGCAGGTCGTGCTTGCGCGCGACCTCACACAGCTCGCGTATGGTGCCCGGCCTGGCAAGCGTCCCGGTCGGGTTGTCGGGCAACGTCACGATGACCGCGGCGATCCGTCGGCCGGCCGCCCGCGCGCACTTCACCGCGGCCGACAATCCACCGGGATCCGGCACCCCGCCGGTCCCCGGACAGGTGTCGATGTACACCGGTGGCCGCCCGGTCAGCCACGATTGCGCCGCGTAGCTAACCCAACTCGGCCGGGGGATCGCGACCTCACCGTCGAGTCCGAGTAGCAACCCGAACAGCAGTGCCTTCGACCCGGGGCCAGCCACGACCATCGACGGGTCGGTGTGCAGTCCGCGGCGGCACCAGTAACCGGCGGCGGCCGCTCGCAGTGCCTCGTGGCCGGCTACTGGTCCGTAGGAATTACAGGCGGCCGCGTCCGCGAGCCTGGCGCGCAACGACGGCAGTACCGGCAATCCGGCCTCGCCAAAACCCATAGGCAACACGCGTTCGCCGCGTCGGCGACGTGCCTCAAGATCGGCGCCCACGGCGAGGGTGGGCGATACACGCAGGACGGGTGCGGGATCGGAGACTTCGAGGGACGGCAGTGACGTGGCAAGAGCCATGGGCTAGCAACACACTCCTTCGCGGCAGGGGGACAGGCCGTAGCGGTTCGCCGGTGAGCCGCGCACGAAAAGCTCAGCTTTCGCTGTAAACAGCCACATATTCCATAAAAGACTTACCTGTGCTAAGCATTAGTACAAGCGACCAAACCTGTTGGAGAGGCTAAGCTTTTCTTATGCTCGATCTACGGCGGCTCGGCATGCTCCGCGAGTTCGCGGTTCGCGGCTCCATCGCTCGCACGGCGGAGGCGCTCGGTTACACGGCCTCGGCCGTGTCTCAGCAACTGGCCGCGCTGGAACGCGAGGCCGGCGTGCCGCTGCTGGACAGGACCGCGCGCAGCGCCGGACTGACCGACGCCGGACACCGCCTCGCCGCGCAGGCCGAACGCATTCTCGCCATGGTGGAGGAGGCCGAGGCCGACCTGTCGGCGCGCGCCGCCGAGCCATCCGGCCGGGTGGTGGTCACCGCGTTCCCGTCGGCGGCGGTCGCGTTCGCTCCCGCGCTGGCCCGATCACTGCGGGCGCACCGCCATCTTGCGCTATTGCTGCGACAAACCGACCCGGACGAGGGGCTCCGGCTGGTGCGTTCCGGCGACGTCGAGGTCGCGATCGTCGATGACTGGACCGGACGGCTGGCCGATGACCTCGAGCCGTCGGTGCTGTCCTGCTTCCGGCTAGTTCGCGACCCGCTGGTCCTCGTGCTCCCGCGCGGTCACGAGGCGGCGCCCCCAGACGTCCCGGTCGACCTGAGGGCGCTCCGTGACGAATCATGGCTCGCGGCTCCGGCCGGAGAACCGTCTCGCGAGGCGACCAACAGATTGCTGGCCGCGGTGGGAGTGGCCCCGCCGGTTCCGTCGGAGTTTGAGGGCCTGGGCACGGTGGTCAACCTGGTCGCGCGCGGGCTGGGAATCGCGATCATGCCGAGACTCGCGGTGGGCGGTTCCGAACGGCGGATCGTGGTGCGGGACCTCCCGGCCGGCCTCGACCTGTCACGCGACGTGTACGCGGTCGCCCGCACGGCGAGCCTGCGCCGTCCGTCGGTCGCGGTCATCGTGTCGGCGATGCGCGGCGCGGCCCGCGGCATTCCCGCCTCGCCCCCGGCGGGTAACCTGGCCAATCGTGGCGATTCTTGATCTTTCTCGTGACGGCGCGGCGCTGACCGCGGACCTAGTGGACATCGAGTCGGTCAGCGGGAACGAGGGCCCGCTCGCGGACGCGATCGAGGTCGCGCTCCGCGCCGTGGACCATCTGGACGTGACCAGGACGGGAAACACCGTGATCGCCCGTACTTCGCTAGGACGCAACGAACGCGTCGTTATGGCCGGGCATATCGACACGGTGCCGGTGGCGGGCAACTTTCCGTCCACCTTTGACGCAGAACGCCGCAGGTTGCTCGGAGTGGGCACCACCGATATGAAGGCGGGAGTGGCCGTCCAGCTCAGGCTCGCTCACGACCTGGCTACTCCCTCGCGGGACGTGACCTACGTGTTTTACGACTGCGAAGAGGTCGAGGCCGAGCGCAACGGACTTGGCCGGCTCGCCGCGACGTCGCCGCGGTCGCTGGCGGGGGACTTCGCCATCCTGCTCGAGCCGAGCGGCGGCCGGGTCGAGGCTGGATGCCAGGGCACGCTCCGGTTCTCGGTCATCGTGCCGGGTTCCCGCGCGCACACCGCGCGGTCGTGGATGGGATCGAACGCGATCCACTCGGCGGGTGAGGTGCTTGACGTGCTGCGCGAGTACGAGCCCCGGCGGATCCTGATCGACGGCCTGGAGTACCGCGAGGGGCTGAACGCGGTCTTCATCGACGGGGGAGTCGCCGGCAATGTGGTGCCCGACCGGTGCGAAGTCACGGTGAACTTCCGGTTCGCGCCGGACCGCTCGGAAGAGGACGCGATCGCACACGTGCGGGACGTGTTCGGCGCCTGGGAGGTGACCGTGCGGGACGTCGCACCGGGCGCGATGCCCGGATTGTCGCACCCGGCGGCCGCGTCATTCCTCGCGGCGGCTGGGGGAGAAGCGGCCGCGAAGCTCGGCTGGACCGACGTGGCGCGTTTCGCGTCGCTGGGGATTCCGGCGGTCAACTACGGTCCTGGCATCTCCGAGATCGCCCACACACCCGGCGAGTACGTCGAAACCGTCCGTATCGCCGAGTGTGAGGCGCGGCTGCGAGCCTGGCTCAGCTAGTTACTTAGCGATCTCTAGCAGCGAGAAGCTCACCGTGTGCTTGGCGGAGTTGGCGTCGACGTAGCTGATCGTCACCTTGTCGCCGGGGTGCGCCCCGGCCAGGATGTTGGTCAGCGAGGACTCGCTGGTGACGGTCTGTCCGTCGACGCCGGTGATCACGTCGCCGGCCGCCAGCCCGGAACTCGAGGCCGGGGTGTCCGGGTAGACGCTGCACACTAGGGCGCCGGAGCTGACCGGCGCGGTGTACGTGCTACCGCCGCCGATGCCCGAGCCAGAACCAGTCCCGGAACCGCTCAGGCACTCGCTGGCCTCGCTGATGTTCTGCACGCCCACGCCCATGAAGCCGGCCAGCCCGATGTGCACCGTGGAACTCGCCTTGTCATCCGCGATGTTGCGTGCGATGGTCAGCGCGTTGTTGATCGGGATCGCGAAGCCGGTGGTCTCGGTCGTCTGGCCGAACTGGCCGGAGTCGGAGGTGTTGGCCGCGGTGTCCATGCCGAGGACCTGGCCAGAGGCGTTCACCAGCGGACCGCCGGAGTCGCCCTCCTGGATGCCCGCGTCCGTCTGCAGCATGCCGTGCAGGGTCTCGGTGATCGAGGAGTTGCTTGAGTCGCCCGCGGTGATGGTCTTGTCCACTCCCGTGATCGTTCCGGGCGCCGTCGACGGGAGGCCGCCCTTGCCCTCGGCGTTACCCAGCGCGAGAACTTCCTCACCAACCTTCGCGGTGGTGGAGTTACCGACCGACACGGTCTTCAGCCCGGAGGCCCCCACTAGCTGCAGCAGTGCCACGTCATCGGTGGAGTCGTAGCCGAGGATCTTCGCGGTATAGGTCTTGCCCGACTCGACCAGGGTCGCGGTGACGCTGGTGGCCTCGTCGATCACGTGGTTGTTGGTCAGTACGAGGCCGTCAGACGAGAGCACCATGCCGGTGCCCTCGGCGGTCTCGTCGTTGTACTTGAGCGTGGAGGTCACGTCCACCAGACCTGGGTCGACCTTCCCGGCGATCGCGCTGGCGTTGAGCGTGCCGGTGCTGTCGGATCCGGGTGCCGCGCTCGAGCCGCTGCCGGCCGAGCCGGTGCTGCCGGGTGCGGGAACTTCCTGGGAGGAGATGCCGGTCGAACCGGTGTTGTGCCCGTTGAGCGCGATAGCGACGCCCGCGCCGGCTCCGGCGGCGAGTACCGCGACGGCCGCGTACACCAGGAACCGGCCGACCCCGCCGCGCTTGGGCCCGCCGTAATCCGGCATGTCCGGCACGCCGTAACCGTGCCAGCCGCCTCCGCCCTGCCCGAAACCCCCGGCTCCGCCCTGGCCGTAATCACCAGGACCGCCCGGGCCGAAACCGCCGCTTCCGCCCTGCCCGTAGTCGCCCTGACCCCCCTGGCCGCCCTGGTTGTAGCCGCCCGGCGGGCCGTACCCGCCAGCGCCGCCTCCGGCGCCGGGGTCGGAACCGAAGGCCGACGTCTGATAGCCAGGCTGCGTTTGCTGTTCGCCCCCGGAGGCCTGTCCCCACGGCTGCTGCTGATACCCGGAGAAACCGCCCGGCTGGCGCGGGTCGGAAGACGGCGGAACCTGGTAACCGGGCTGCGTCGGCTCGTCGGTGCCGAACGCTCTCGTGTCGTTGGCCCCTTCCTCGCCGGAGCCAGGTCCAGAGGCGGATGCCCACGGGCTTACGTACTCGGGTGGCTGCCAGCTGCTCTGCTGCTCGCTACCGTTGTCGTCGTCTCGCATCAATCTCGCCTTCGTCGTCTCTCGGGTACCGGGCGCGCCCAGTGTCCGGGTCGAATTTTAGTAAGCCCGGCGAACCTGGACGTGAGCTGAAGGCCCCCTAAGGGTTTTGGGAAACCTCACACACTTACCCCTGTCGTACTTACCACGCATCCAAGCCCTCAATCAGATCAACGCGGGCACCTTTCGTTCTCATCCGTGCTCGCGTGATCGTAACTGTGGCGGTCCCGCCATTAGGGTGAGACGGACGGTGTGCGTGTGTCCGCTGGTGTCCACGTAGCTTACGGACAGTGTCGCCCCCGGCCGGAGTCGCCCGGTGAGCGTCGTTAGTGCGCGGGCCGACCCGATGGACTGGCCGCTGGTGGTCGTGATCACGTCTCCCGCTCGCAGCCCGGTCTTGGCGGCGGGCGTGCCCGGATAGACCACGCAGATTTTCGCGCCCGGGACGCCGCCAGCCTGGCCGCCGCCGAGTTCCCCGCAAGAACCAGGTGAATTGACCACCTCGACTCCCAGGAACCCGGGCTGTCCGATACTCACCGTATTCGTCGATCGGCGGGCGTCGATCAGCCGGGCGATCCGCAACGCGGAGTTCAGCGGAATGGCGAATCCGACGGGGTTTCCCCCCGGAGTGGTGCCGGTAGCGGTGAGCATGCCGATCACCTGCCCGGCCGCGTTGGCCAGCGCCCCGCCGGAGTCACCGTCGGTGACCTGGGCGCTGGTCATGATGATGCCGTGCAGTGTTTCCGTCGTGCCGGTGGCCGTGTTGGTGGGACTGATCGTCTGCCTGATCGCGGTGATGGTCCCGGCCGAGGCCGTCGGCGGGCCGCCCCGGCCCCCGGCGTTCCCCAGCGCGAGTACCGGCTGCCCGACGTCGATCCCGGCGGAATTGCCGGTCGCGATGGGGCGCAGCCCGGACGCGTCGGTCAGCTGGAGCAGGGCCACGTCATCGGTGGAGTCGTAGCCGAGAACCTGCGCCGGATAGGTCCGTCCGGAGATGACGGCGGTCACCTGTACGGAGGTTGACCCGGATATGACGTGGTTGTTGGTGAGCACCAGGCCGTCGCTGGACAGCACCAGGCCGGTCCCCTGGGAGACCAGGCCGGAGTAGGTGTCCCGGGCGAGGATGTCCACGATTCCCGTCTCGACCTGGCTGGTGACGGTCGTCGAGTTCAGCCCGGGGCTGGCCGACGTGATGGGCACCGAGGATGAACCGGTCTCCAGGATTACCGTCGCCGCGGCGCCGATCCCGGCCGCGATGAGCACGACGACGACCACCAGCCCGGTCCCGCGGCGCTTGCGGTGCTGCTGGCGAGGCGGCAGGGGAGGCCAGTAAGGACCGGTCTCCGGTGGTTCTTCCGGTTCCTGCGGCATCGTCCCCATCCAATGGGTTGTGCACACCCATGGGCACCAGACTATCGCGCGGGGCCGTCACCGAGCCGTACGATCGCGGACCGGTCGGCTCCGGTGATGGTCACCCACCGTAGCGCAACACGCTGCCCCGGACGCAACTCGTTCATCGTCGCGCTGAACGTCGGCAGCGAGCCGACCGTCCTGCCCGCGACCGCCGTGATGACATCACCCGCGCTCAGTCCGGCCGTGGCCGCCGCCGACGCGCAGAACACCCCTTCCACCAGCGCACCATAACGGGCGGGGGCGACGGCCGCCGGTACGCCCGCCTCTTGCGAGATCATCAGGCACCCGGGCGAGACCGCGCGGGTCAGCACCTGCTCCGCGGAGTCGGCTGGCGTTCGGCTCGTCGCCAGGACTCCGAGGAACCCGGGCAAGCCGAGGGAGATACCTGGCCCTACCCGGCCATCCCTGATCTGGCGGGCGTCGGACAGGGCGGTCCCGATCGGGATGGCGAAGCCTTCGCCCGCGGTGCCTGGCGCGGACTGGGTGGCAGCGGTGTCTATGCCGATGACCTGGCCCGCCGCGTCGGCCAGCGGCCCGCCGGAGTCGCCGGGCTCGATCTGCGCGGTGACCTGCAACATGTTCCGCAATGTCTCGGTAAAGCCGGACGCCTCGTCCACGGCCTTGATCGTGCGGCCGAGGCTGGAGATGTAGCCGGGGACGACGGCGGGGGCGCCGCCCTGACCGCCGGAGTTCCCGATGCCGAGCACCGGCGCGCCCAGCGTGGCGTTCGAGGCGTTACCGATCGGGGCCGTGGTGAGGCTGGACGCGCCCTCGAGTTGCAGCAGCGCGATGTCATCGTTGGTGTCGTCGCCCACCACCCTGGCCTGGTACGTCCGCCCGGTCGTGACCATGGTGGCGGTGACGTCGGTGGCGCCGTCGATCACGTGGTTGTTGGTGATGACGAGGCCATCCCGCGCGTCGATGACGAACCCGGTGCCCTCGGCGGTCTCGGCGGCGTAGCTGAGGGCGGATGTCACGTCCACGATGCTCGGCTCCACCGCGCCGTAGACGGTCTGGTCGTCGATCGTTCCCTGCGGCGTCACATTGTGGTTCAGCAGCAGCGCGACGGTCGCGCCCGATACCGCGGTCAGCACCAGCGCCAGTGGCACGACCATTCGGACCACTCGCATCCCGCGCGGGTTCGGCTGCCACCCGCGAACCCTAGGCGCCGGGCTGCCGAACCGTTCGTCGGCCCACGGATCCCATTGCCTGGGAGCCCAGTACGCGGGCGGGTCCGGATCCCATGGGTCCTCCTGCCCAGGTTCTGGCAGTTCCTGGTCTTGCCGACGGCTCACCCGGAGATAAGTGCCCCTGCGCCCATTGAGTCACACTCCGCCGCAGCCGAATCACCACGATACGAACGTTTGAGCGGTTGGGCGTGCCCCGCGGCGCCAGAATGTCAGACCCTGTTCGTAAGGTATCCAGCATGATGAACCCGCCACGCAGCCGCCGCGCCCAGGGATCGCGCGGACCCATTTCCCTCCGTGACCGGCGCCGGAGGGCCGAGCTTTCTTCCGAATGGGATTCCGCGGTCCCGATGCGCGAGGTCGCCCAGGAGGTCTCGGTCGTCGGGTGGTCGGTGCAGGCCGCCGCCGGCAACCACGTCACGCCGCCGTGGGCCTACACGGTCGGGTTGTGGGCGAGTCACCAGGCGCCGGAGCTGGTCATCGCCGGGATGCCCGCCGACCAGATGACGACCATCATGCACGCCGTCGCGGAGCGCATCGCCGAGGGCGCGCCGCTGTCGGTCACCAGCGCGATCGACGGGATCTGCTCCCGTCCGCTGACCGCGCGCCCGGTCCACGCGAGCTGGCGAGAGACCAGCGTGTTCAGCGTCTCCGACCACTATTACGGCTACGTGCGCCCGCGCTACCTGCAGGTGGTCTGGCCGGACCGGCGCGGGCGTTTCCCCGGGCAGCTAGGGTTCGCGGGGCGCCAGCCGATGCTGTGGCTGCCGGTCGAGGATCACCCGGCAGGCGGCTGGGCACGCCTCGACCAAGCCTGCTGACCGGCCATCCCAATGCTGGGCAGTGCGGCCCTGCCCAGCGAAGAGTGAAGGCAGCGCCGCACTGCCCAGGAAAGCAGCCGCTGAGCGGTTTGCGACACGCCGGGCAAAGCGGACCTTTCGCCGGGTGCGGGGCTGCGGTATCGTGGATTGCGATATGACTCGAGTTGTCATAACGGGCGATGGCAGGCGAAAGCAGGTGGAGTGATGTCCACACCCCTCCGGAACGAGCAGGACGAGCTCACTAAGCGCGAGGAAATGACGGTATCGGGGGCCGCGATGAGCGGTGCTCCGCTCGGAGTCGCGACGGTAGCGGGCGGCGCTGTCGCCCTCGCCGACCTCGCGCTTCACGGATTCGGCGCGCTGCACCTCGCGGCCGTCAGCGGGTCGGTGGCCGCTGGTGTCGCCGTGTTCATGATCGTCGCGGCGGCCGGGGCGGTGCTGCGCAAGCGCGGCGGACGCGCGGCGCGCTGGGCGCGGACCAACCCGTGGAAGTACGCCGTGATGCCCGGGGTACTCGTGGGCGTCATCGCGCTGGTGCTCACCGTCGTTACCGGCGGCGGGATCGTGCACGGCATATTCAGCGGCGCGTGGCACGGAGCGGCCGTGTTCGGCATTACCGGGGCGATCAGCGCCGTCAGCGGCAGCCGCAAGAACAAGGGCCTGTAGCAAACCGGGGCATTTCGCCGCACTGAGAACCTTCTACAACGCTGTCGATGGCCCACCGCTGGGGCTATAGCGCCATCGATGGGACATCGCTGGGGTGCGGGGCCGCGCCGCTAGCCGGATACGCCGGTTGCGCCCATTAGCTTGAGGTCCTTGGTTAGGTCGGCGGCGGTCACGGCGCCGTAGACCCGGGCCACGATGCGGTGCTGGGCGTTGAGGAAGAACGTCTGCGGCAGCGCGACCACGTTGTAGGCGCTGGCAGCGAGCGTCTGCGGGTCGAATCCGAGCGGGTAGCTGACGCCCTTGGCGCGGGCGAACTTCAGCGCCGCGGCGGAGGTATCGTTTTCGTCCAGCCCGATGAGCGTCACCCGGCCCTTCTCCTGGCGGTACCAGGCGGCCAGCAGCGGCGTCTCCTGCTGGCACGGCTCGCACCAGGACGCCCAGAAGTTCACGATGACCGGCTTGCCGGAGTACTGCGACAGCGACACCTGCTGCCCGCTCGCGGCGCCAAGCAGCGGCAGGCTGAACGACGCTGCCTTCGGGTAGCTGGGCGGCGTCGTCATACCGGCACCCGAGGTCATGATGCTCAGCACCGCCACGACGACCACGCAGGCCGCCACCACGCTGGTGACGACTTTGTGCTGGGTGACCCACTTCAACGCGTCCTCCCTAACCCCTCGACCAGCCTGAGCGTACCGTCGGCCTGGACGCCGTCCGACTCAGCGGCCCCCGGCTCGATCGCGGCCGGCGCGGCCGGCAGCCGGATCTCGAACTCGCTGCCCTGGCCGACGGCCGAGCGCACCCGGACATCGCCGCCATGCGCGCGGGCGACCGCCCGGACCAGGGCGAGCCCGAGCCCGGTGCCGCGCGCCTTGCTGTCGCCGGTCCTGAACCGCTCGAAGATCGCATGTACCTGATCCGGCGGGATCCCGCTCCCGGAGTCGGCCACGATCACCCGGACCTGCCGGTTCTGCCAGCCACGGAGCACCGAGAGCTTGATCACGTCGTCGTCAGCGGTGTGCCGAACGGCGTTCTCCAGCAGCGCGTCCATGGCCAGCCCGAGTCGCTCGGTGTCGGCGAGGACGGTGACCTGGTCCAGCCTGCCGATCTGCCAGCGCCGCTCGGCGGTGGGCCGCCACCGGCGGGTGATGTCCATGGTGAGCAGGTCGAGCGCGACCGGTTCCATCCGGAGGAACTCCGGGTCCTCGGCGGCGGCGATCACCAGCAGCCGATCTGAGATCCGGCGCAGCCGGTCGAGTTCGCCGAGCAGCACCTGGATATCCTCGCCGGCTTGGTACCCGGTGATGCCGCCCGCCAGCAACTCGGCGTGCCCGAGCGCGATCGTGATCGGTGTCCTCAGCTGGTGCGAGGCATCCTGCAGGAACCGGCGCTGGTTGGCGAGCAGCCGCACGTTCTCCTCGCTCACCAGGTGATACTCGTGCTCGGCGGCCATCTTGCGGCGGGCGTGCCAGACCATCGCGACGAACAACGCCGCCATCAGCGGTACCTGGGTCAGTTGCTGCAAGGGTTCCGTGCCCCGGTACACGTCCAGCCCGATACCGACTGCCGTGGCAACTACCACCACCATGAGCAAAACGGCGGTTGGCCGGGCCGACCAGGTACGGAACCCGTACAGCAGGGTGAAGCTGATCCAGATGAAGTAGAACGGGATCGTCTCCCAGTGACAGAAGATCAGGATCGCGATCAGGTTCACCGCGGAGAACGCGCCCCACGCGATGTCAAGCAGCAGCGGAGAGTACGGCCATCTCAGCCGCAACAGCCGGTACGCCGTGATCCGGATCGCGGACGCGACCCGGTCACCGCGCGGCCAGCATGTACCCTTCACCGCGGACCGTCTTGATGAGGTCAAAGCCAAGCTTCGAACGCAGTCGGCGGACGCAGACATCCACGACGTTGGATCCTGGATCGAAGTCGTATCCCCAGACGGTGGCGAGCAGCCTGCCCTTGGTCACCGAGCGCCCCGCGTGGTCGGCCAGCTCGCGCAGCAGCATGAACTCCAGCCTGGTCAGCGGGACGGGTCCGGATCCGGCGTCGGCGGTGAGATGGACGGTATCCAGGGTGACTGCCCCGGCCCGGATGACCTCACCATGCGGCGGCGGAACACCCGCGGGCTCACCCCGCGACTCGTGCCGCAGCCGTACCCGGATCCTGGCCAGCAGTTCCGCCAGCGAGAACGGTTTGGTCAGGTAATCGAGGGCGCCCTGTTCCAGGCAGTCCACCTTGGTGGCCACGTCGGCGACGCAGGACAGCACCATGACGACCTGGCCCGGTTGGGCCGCCAGCAGCGACCCGAGCACCTCTCGGCCGTTCGTTTCCGGCATGACCAGGTCGAGGATGATCAAGTCGAATCGGGTAGTGGCTGCCTGGAGGACCGCCTCGGTGCCCGTTCCGGCGAAGTCGGCCTGGTAGCCGGCCGCCGTCAGCGCGCGACCGATGAACGAGCGGATCTTGGGCTCGTCGTCCACGATGAGAATGTGGCCAAGCGTCTTAGCGGGCGCGGCTGCCGCCGTACCTCCCGCCACCTCTAGCTGCGCGGTCATCGTGTTCTCGGCCTCCGGCAGTTACTCGTAACCCGCCTGCCTCTCCCGCTAGCGCTGCCCGCTCCAGCGAGTGGCGAGAGGCACCTGAACCGGTTCTTAGTTATTACCGAATGTTGTACGTCGCCTTGGGAACGGTCAACCGTCGTTATGGCGACTAGATCTTTTGTTACGTCGTTGTCACACAATCGTTTGCAGAGCTTGCTCCAGCATGATAGGCCTCGTCGGCTCAGCCGGGTAGCGGTGGGGGCGCGACGTTCGCCGAGAGCGCTTTGCTGGCCGCGGTGAAGTACCGGTCGATCACCGAACGCTCGGCGTCGAGCGCACGCTGGTCCGACCGCAGCCGCGCGTTGTCCGCGGCGATCGCCGCCGCGCCACGAGCGGTCATCAGCGCCCCGGCATCGGCCTGCACCCGCTGGGCGAGCGGAAACGCCCAGGTCACCATGTCCTGGACCGCGGTGTCGAGGTGGAACGAGGCGAGCGACGACGGGGCCTGATACTGCGTCAGGTCGTCCATCTGCATGTTGTTCGCGGGCGAGCAGTTCGCCGCCGCGGTCGACGCGATGTTGACACCGGTGGCGGTGTCGGTGCTCGCGCCGTCCTGCAGTTGACGCAGCGCGGTCATCGTGTCGTTGATGCCCCCGGCGCAGGACTCGATGTCCGTCGTGAGGTCCTGGACCATGGATCTGAGGTCGGCGGCGCGCTGCGCGGTCGACGGGTGCGTCGTCCACGAGGCAGCCACCAGTCCGGCCACCAGTACGGCCGCTCCCGCCAGCATCCACTTGGGGGTGCGCAGCACTGGCCATCCGGTGCGGCTCGCCGGAACCGGGCTCTTGGTCTGCACGCTCATTCCGTCACCATACGGGCAGAAATCGGGCGTGGGGAGTCCCAGGGCCCTCATGACAATTTCGTCATTCGCGGGGCTTTGTATTGCTTTGGGGTGGGTGTGATCAGAAGATCGTGCGCATAGAGGGACAGTACCGGGCGCACCGCCGGACGGATGCGTGCGAATCACGAAGCTGTGAGAAGTGAGGTGGTGACCGGTGTCCGTGCCGGCCCGGGCGGCAGCCCTGCTAGTTGCCGTCGCCGCGGTGATCGGGCTCGGGGTCTTCGTCGCCTTGTACTACATAGGCGGCGCGAGTTCCCTTCCGACCGTTCATTTCACCGCCTCCGGCGGGGTGACGAACGTGGTGCTGCAGGAGGATCCGCAAAACAACTCAAGCAGCAAGCCTGACTGGGTGAGTTATTACGTTCAAGATCCCGTGACGAAGGACTGGGTGCACACCACGCTGTTCTCGGTCCCGGCGAATTCGCTGATCCATGTCACGATTTACGGCTACGACGGTTGCACCCCGCTACGCAACAATTATTGGAGTCAGGTGCAGGGCACGATCGGCGACACCGTGACCGTGTCGCAGTTCGACCAAAAGGGGAAGGAGTACGTGACCGATGACACCACGTCGACGATCAACTCCTGGTCGGACTGCAACGTGGGGCATACCTTCGCGATCCCCACGCTCGGCGTCTACGTTCCGGTCGCCTCACCCAACGCGAATCTGTCCGCCAACAACCTGTGCAGTTCTTCGCCATGCACGACGAGTGGCAACCCGTACTCGCTTGAGACATTCAGCTTCAGGAGCCCCGCGACGGGCGGCCAGTACCGCTGGCAGTGCTTGATCCCGTGCGGTGGCGGCTTCCTCGACGGCAACAACGGCCCCATGGCGACGCTCGGCTACATGATGGGTGAGATGGACGTGGTGTCCTCATGAGCGAGACGACCGAGACCACCGAGACTCCATCGTCAGGGGATGCCCGGCACGGCTGGCGGATGTTCGCCGTCTGGCTCGTCCTGTCGCTGGCCGCCGACCTGCTTATCTGGTTCCTGCTGAAACCGCACATACCGCCGGGCGACATGTCGGACGCCGCCCGCGGCGAGCAGTTCGATATCGCGGTGCTATCGGTCAGCGGCGCGCCCGTGCTGATCGCGGTGCTCGTGTACTTCGTGTACGCCATCACTACCTGGCGCTCGCGCGGTGACTCTGGTGACGGAGCGCCGATCTACGGAAACACCAAGGTGGCGAGCATCTGGATCATCGGCACCTCGATGATCGTGCTGTGGGCCTTCGCGTTCGGCGTCTTCCAGATGTCGAGCCCATCGGGCGCTGACGCCCAGGGCCCGTCACCGATCTGGAACCTGACCGGCAAGACGGGCAGCACCTGGACCCCGGGCGCCGGGGACCTGTTGCAGGTTCAGGTCATCGGCCAGCAGTGGACGTGGACGTTCCGTTACCCGCAATACGGCGGGATGGAGTCGACGGTGCTGTACCTGCCCATCGACACGCCCGTCGAATTCCACGTCACGTCGCTGGATGTGATCCACGGCTTCTGGGCCTACCAGCTCGGCGTGAAGGTGGACGCCAACCCCGAAGTGGACGATATCGCCTACGTGACCCCGGAGCAGCTCGGCTCGTTCCGCGTCGAGTGCAGCGAGCTGTGCGGCATCTGGCACGGCGCCATGTTCACCAGCGGGCACGTGGTCTCCCCGACGCAGTTCGACTCGTGGGCGTCCGGCGTCCAGCAGAAGGAGGCCAGCGACGGCGTGCTGGCGGCGCTGCCCGCGTACTCGCTCACCTACGACCCGACGGTGATACCGCAGCTCGGCAAGAACATAGTCAAGATCGACGGCATCACCGGCGCGAATGGCTCCTACTACCCGTCCACTGACCCGGTCTCACCGTGACGCCCGAGGAGTACGCAGATGGCTGTTCAGACTGAGCCTGGCCGGGCTGAGCCGACCGGCCGTGGTCCCGACGCCCCGGCTAGCGGGCGGTCGTACTGGATGCGTCCGGGAGTGCACACCGGCATCATCCTGGGAATCGGCGGATACCTGCTCGGCCACTGGCTAGGCAACGCGCTGTCCTACGGCTACCAGCAGAACGCGCTGTCGGACTCGAACGACGTGCCGATCGTGCTCGGCTACGCCTTCGCCACGGTCGGGTGGCTGCTCGGCATCGGGGTGTTCAGCGATCTCGGCCGCCTGACCCGGGGCAAGATCATCCACCATGAGAACGGCGCTGCCGATCCCGGCCTGGTGAAGTACTTCAGGTTCACGCTTGACCACAAGGTCGTGGGCATCCAGTACCTGTTCGGCATGATCGTCTACTTCCTGACCGGCGGCCTGTTCGCGATGGCGATACGGACCGAACTGCTGTCGCCGACCTACCACCTGCTCGGGCCGGACCAGTACCTGATGGTCGTCGGCGAGCACGGCACCATGATGATGATGATGATGTCTTCGGTGGTGCTCGGCCCGTTCGGCCAGTACTTCGGGCCGCTGATGATCGGTTCCAAACGGGTGGCTTTCCCGCGCTTGGAGGCGCTCGGCTTCTGGCTGACGCCTATCGCGTACGTGATCCTGCTGTCGGGGATGGTCCTCGGCGGGTTCCCGACCGGCTGGACCGGTTATGAGCCGCTGGCGACCCAGGCGGGAAACGCGGAGGACGCCTACTTCTTCGCGTTCGGCCTGATGGCGATCTCGATGACGCTGGCGGGCTTCAACATGATCGTCACCATCATCAACTACCGCGCGCCCGGCATGCGGTGGTCCCGGCTGCCGATGTTCGTCTGGTCGATGTTCACCGTCTCGTTCCTCCAGGTGCTGGCGGCACCGGTGCTGGTCGGCGGCTTCTACATGGCCTTGATGGACCGCACGTTCCAGACCGCGTTCTTCACCAACCAGCTCGGCGGATCCTCGTTCCTGTACGAGGACCTGTTCTGGTTCTTCGGCCATCCGGAGGTATACATCCTGGCGCTGCCTGGCTTCGGGGTGATCAGCGAGATCGTGGCGACATTCTGCCGAAAACCGCTGTTCGCCTACAAGGTGGCCGCGGCCGGGATGCTCGGCGTGGCGATCTTGTCCTTCTTCGTCTGGCAGCATCACCTGTTCGACAGCGGGATAGATCCGGACATGCGGCCGCTGTTCATGCTCACCACCGAGCTGATCTCAATCCCGACCGGTTTTATCTTCTTGGTCGGCATGGGAACCTTCTGGAAAGCGAAGATAACGTTCAGCATTCCGATGCTTTTCGCGCTGGCGTTTTACTTCAACTTCCTCATCGGTGGCCTTAGCGGTGTATTCCTGTCCGACGTTCCGGCCGACACAACCGAGCACGGGTCGTTCTTCGTGATGGCGCACTTCCATTACACGATTGTGGGCGGGCTGATCTTCGCCTTCTTTGGCGGCTTGTATTACTGGCTGCCGAAGATGATGGGCATCAAGCTGAACGAGACGCTGGGCAAGATCCACTTCTGGACCATGTTCATCTTCTTCAACGCGACGTTCCTGCCCTTGTTCGCGCTGGGGCTGGCGGGCATGCCGAGAAGAGTCTTCGAGTACGCGCGGAACCTGGAGACGCTCAACGACTGGGTGAGCATCGCCTCGTTCTGCCTGGGCGTCTCGATCCTGATCTTCGTGATCAACTTCGTGATGTCCACCCTGTTCTGGCGGGACCCCGCGCCCGCGAACCCGTGGCGGTCCCGGTCGCTTGAGTGGCAGATCCCGACGCCGGTGCCGCCGGAGAACTTCGCCCGGATCCCGGTGATCCTTTCCCGCTCCGACGACTACGGGAACCCAGAGGCCCTGCCGGTAGCGGACCTCAACCCGCCGGCGGGCGTGATCGCCGGGGCTTACGCACCCGCGACGGAGGGAACATGACGTCGACACCCGAGCAACTCGCGGCCGAGGATGAGGGCTTCTACCACGAGTCAGCGCTGAACGCGACCTGGACCGGGGCGCGGCTGGCTATCGGCGGATTCACCTTCCTGTTCGGCTGCTTCGCCTTCGCCTACTTCTTCCTGCGCTCGGTGAACTCCGAGGGCCGCTGGAAGGGTGCTGGCTACGTGGCACCGCAACTGTGGATGGGCACCCTCATCATGGTGCTGGTCGTGGTCAGCGCCGCGCTGCACTACTTCGGCCTGCAGCGGATCAAGGCCGGGCACAAAGAGATCTGGGTGATCCTGGGCTGGGTCTCGCTGGCCCTCGGGCTGGGGGCGGTCGGGACGCAGATCTACCAGCTCACCGACTTGCCTTTCCCGCCCGGCAGTTCCGGCTACGCCAGCGTGTTCGTCGGCTTCTACCCGGTCTTGCTGACGAGCCAGCTCGCCATCCTGCTATGGCTGGAGATGCTGCTCGTGCGGGCCAGGTCGATCCCGGCGATCTCGTTCGTTGAGCAGCCGCCGACGGTCGAGGAAACCTACGGGGTGCAGCGCTTCCAGGCGTCGCTGAGCGCGTTCTCCACCCTGTGGATCTACCTCGCGCTTATCTCGTTGCTGTTCTACCTACTCTTCTACGCGTAGTGAGAGGGGCTCTGTGATGGACTCCAACATCAGCGCCTGGTCCACGGGCGGGGCCGTCTTTACCTTCGCCGCGCTGTACGTCCTGTTCATCGCGGTGGCCGCCGCGCTCTACATCGTTTACACCAGACCAAGTATCTCCGCCGGGCACCGCCCGGGCACCGCTAAGCGACCGGTCATCCACACCCCTCAGCCTGGCGTCCCGGCGCGCGGGCCCGACGCGCCTTCGACCGCCGAGGGCGCCGAGGGCGCGGCCGCTAGCCAGGACGAGGCGGCAGAGTGACCATTCAAGCCGCGGCCCCGCTGGTGACGGTTACCACTGGGCGGCGGTCGCCGCGGGTGATCGCCGGCGCGCTGGTCGCGCTGACCAAGCCGAGGATCATCGAGCTGCTGCTGGTGACCACGGTGCCGACGATGCTACTCGCCCAGCGCGGCCTGCCCTCGGCCCGCCTGGTCCTCGTCACGCTGATCGGCGGCACCCTAGCGGCCGGCAGCGCCAACACGATCAACTGCTACCTGGACCGCGACATCGACGCGGTGATGAAACGCACCAGGCGGCGGCCTATCGGGCGCGGGCTCATCAAGCCGTGGGAGGCCCTCGTCTGGGGCATCTTGCTCGGCATCGGTGCGACTCTTATGCTCGGGCTGCTCGCGAACTGGCTGGCCGCCGCCCTCGCCGACACCGCGATCCTGTTCTACGTCTTCGTCTACACGATGCTGCTGAAACGACGCAGCCCGTCCAACATCGTGATCGGCGGCGCGGCCGGCTGCTTCCCGGTCCTGGTCGGCTGGGCGGCGGTGCGCGGCACGGTAGCCGTGCCCGCCATCATCCTGTTCCTGGTGATTTTT
Organism: Streptosporangiaceae bacterium; assembly: GCA_050012355.1. GTDB lineage: Bacteria > Actinomycetota > Actinomycetes > Streptosporangiales > Streptosporangiaceae > JBEKHI01. The sequence goes on from JBEKHI010000005.1 coordinate 45,566, forward strand.
CTCTGGACACCACCGCATTTCTGGGCGCTGGCGATGAAGTTCCGCGGTGACTACGAGGCGGCGAACGTCCCGATGCTCCCGGTGGTGGCCTCGCCCGCCGTTGTCGCCAGGAAGATCCTCTGGTACTCGTACGCGATGGTCGCGGCTACGCTCGCGCTGATACCGTACGCGGGCTGGATCTACGGTGCGGTCGCGATCGGGCTCGGCGGCTGGTTCCTCGCCGAGGCGTACCGGCTGCGCGGGGGTGCCGCCCCGATGCGGCTGTTCCACCTGTCGATCGGCTATCTGACCCTCTTGTTCGCCACGGTCGCCGTGACCGCATTGCTGCCCTGGGGTCGTTGGTAGCGCGATCATAATGGAAACCTGCCGTCGGCCGGCGACGGTACGTTTCCACCATAACCGCTCGGCGGCGCGGCGCACGCTGCCCAACGGGAGTGCGACAAGCCGGGAGGAATCCCCGTGTTCACCCGCATTTTTCCCGTCCGCGTTCTCGGTGCAGGTGTTCTGCTGGTCGGCGGGCTGCTCGCCGTGACCGCCAGCCCAGCGTCCGCGACCTCGCTGGCGACCGGTGACACGAGGTCGGTGAGCCAGCCCTCGATCCCGGCGACCTGCGCGACGGTCAGCGCGGCGCTGGCGACATCCACCAGGGAGTTCAGCGACGCGGACGAGGCCAGTCCGCCGGACACATCCCGGATCCAGTCCGCGCTCGACGACTGCGCCGGCACGGGTGACGCCGTGGTGCTGGCCGCCGACGGTTCCGATGACGCGTTCCTGTCAGGACCGCTGACGGTCGGCGGCAGCGAGACGCTGGTGATCGACACGGGCGTGACGCTGTACGCGTCGCTGGACTCGGCCGACTACCAGGTGTCTGGCGAGCCCACCTGCGGCACGATCGCCACCACCGGCAACGGCTGCAAGCCCTTCATCACCGTCAACGGCGCGAACGCGGGAATCATGGGCACCCAGTCCAGCTCGGGCAGCCAGGGGCTCATCGATGGCCGGGGCGACCTGGACATGTACGGGACCTCGACCACCTGGTACGAGCTGGCGAGCGAGGCGCAGACCGATGACGAGGACCAGAACAACCCGGTCCTGATCCAGTCCAACGACGTGAACGACTTCACCATCTACGACCTGTCGTTGCGGGACTCGCCCATGTTCCACGTGAACTTCAACGGCGGCACCGGGTTCACCGTGTGGGGCCTGCGGATCGACACCCCCGCCGACGCGCGCAACACCGACGGCATCGACGTCAGCGGCAGCGATGTCACCATCAACGACTCCTACCTCAACGACGGTGACGACTGCGTCGCACTCAAGGCCGCCGACTACGAAGCGGCGAACATGACGATCGAGAACACGCACTGCTACGGCACCCATGGCCTCTCGATCGGCAGTGAGACCAATGCCGGGGTGGATAACATCCTGTTCGAGAACGACACGCTCGCCGGGACCGATTCCAGCGGTATCGCCAGCACCAGCAACAACGGCATGCGCATCAAGACCGACTCCAGCGTCGCCGGAACGGTGCAGACGGTCACCTACGAGAACATCTGCGAGACCGGCGTCGAGTACCTGCTGGATATCACCCCCTTCTACGCCACCGGCGACGGTGATACCACGCCGGTCTTCACCAACATCGTCGTGGACGGTGCGGTGGCGGAAGACTCCGCCTCCGGCGCGGAATCGGTGCTAGACGGCTACAGCTCCTCGGACCGCCTCGGGCTAACGCTGGAGAACGTGGACTTCAACGCCACCACGACCAGCGCCGAGAACGCCTACATCGATACCTACGACACGAACCTGTCGCCGTCGGGCACGGACGTGAGCGTGAGCGCCATTTCCGGCTCCGGCTCGGTGCCGTCCTGCACCTTCCCGTCCTTCCCCGGCCTGTGACCGGATCGACGAGCAAAAATCCGCTGCGGCGGGGCGCCGGGTAGAGTGGGAGGACCTACCTTGGGATGGGATGTCATGCGCAACGTGAAGCTATCCCGGCGTTCTCGGTGGGCCGTGCCCGCTGGTGCGCTTGCCGTTACTGGTGCGCTGATCGCGGGCGTGCCCGCCCTGATGTCCAGTGCCGCGGCCGCGCCCGCGCTGCCGGCCAAGACGCCTGCGCAGCTGCTCGCCCAGCTGGCGGGCGAGCACCAGGCACCCCCGCCGCTGACCGGGACGATCACCGAGACCGTCTCCCTTGGCCTGCCGAAGCTGCCAGACACCGGCAACCCGAACTCGATCACCTCGCTGCTGACCGGAAGTCACACCGTGAACATCTGGTACGCGAGCCCGAAGAGCTACCGGTTGTCGCTGCCGCAGTCGGAAAGCGAAACGGACGTCTACCGCGAAGGCACGACCGCCTACCTCTGGCAGTCCACGAGCAACTCCGTCGCCAAGTTCGTCCTCCCTGACAGGGCGGACACGACCGAGCCGGTTACCGGTACTCCGCTCACTCCGCAGCAAGCTGCCGACGAGGCGCTCGCGCTGCTCGGCAAATCCACGAACGTCACCGTGGCGTCCAACGAGACGGTGGCCGGCCAGGCCGCTTACACGCTCGTGCTGTCGCCCAAGGCCAGCGGTTCGCTGATCGGCCAGGTCGCCATCGCCATCGACGCCAAGAACAACGTGCCGCTGCAGGTGCAGCTGTACGCGCGCGGGGCGAGCACCCCGGCGATCAGCGTCGGCTTCACCAACGTGAGTTTCACCCGGCCGTCGGCCGCTGACCTGTCGTTCACGCCGCCCGCCACGGCGAAGATCACCACGGTGAACGGCCAGCCAGGCGAGAACGCGACCGGCAGGCCGGACGTCGCCACCACGGGCTCCGGCTGGCTGACGGTCGCCGAGCTCCCGTCGTCGCTGCTCAACGAGGCGGCCAGCGCGAACACCGGCAACGGCACCGGTGTCCAGGGCGCCAGCGCCGCCGAGGCCAGCGCCGGGCTCAACGCACTCGTCAACGACGCCACTCCGGTAAGCGGTTCGTGGGGGAGCGGCTCGATCATCAAGACCAGCCTGCTGACCATCCTGATCACCGGTAACAAGGTGTACGTGGGCGCCGTCGATCCGAGCGTGCTGTACGCAGCTGCCAAGTGACAGAAGCTATCGCCAGCCAGGGGCTGACCAAGCGGTTCCGCGGTGGCCAGGTCGCCGTCGACAACGTCGACCTGGCCGTGCCCGCGGGAGCGGTGTACGGCTTCCTCGGCCCGAACGGATCGGGCAAGACCACCACGATCCGAATGCTGCTCGGGCTGGCGTTCCCGACCAGCGGCAGCGCCGCCCTACTTGGCGCCCCGATGCCGGACGCAGCCACTTCGGTGCTGCCCCGCGTCGGAGCACTGGTCGAGGGACCAGCCTTCTATTCTTTTCTAAACGGCGCGGACAATCTCCTACGGTTCGACGCCGCCGACCGGTCGGCCGAGGGCCGGACGGCGCAGGCCCGGGTGAACGAGGCTCTGGAACGGGTGGGCCTGGCCGCCGCGGCGAAGAAGAAGTTTCGCAACTACTCGCTCGGCATGAAGCAGCGGCTCGCGATCGCCGCCGCGTTGCTGAAACCACGGGAACTCATCGTCCTCGACGAGCCGACCAACGGGCTCGATCCGCAAGGCACCCGAGAGGTCCGTGCGCTGATCAGAACGATCGCGGCCGAGGGAATCACGGTCTTTGTCTCGTCGCATCTTCTCGCCGAAGTGGAGCAGATCTGCTCGCACGTCGGGGTCATGCGCACCGGCAAGCTGGTCTTCCAGGGCTCGCTGGAGGACCTGCGCAAGACCCGCGCCGAACGCCTCGAGGTGCACACCGGCGACGTGGCGGCGGCTGCCAAGGTACTGACCTCGTTCGGCCTGGCGGGCGTGGAGGCTCTGTTTCCCCAACCAACCAGCCCCGGCCGACCTCCCGGCGACGGTAGCGTGACCGCCGTGCTCGGGGAGGCGTCCCCGGAGAAGGTGTGCGCCGAACTGGTGCGGGCGGGGGTCGGAGTGCGCGGCTTCGGCGTGGTGTCCCCGAGCCTGGAAGACCTGTTCGTCGGGCTCACCGGTGAGGGATTCGATGTCTAGGTTCCTGCGGTCCGAGCTGCGGATCGTTTTCGGCCGACGGCGCAACCAGCTACTGCTCGGAGTGGTCGCGCTGTTCCCGCTGCTCATCGGCATCGGGCTGCGGGCGGCGGCGCCCCAGCGCGGCAGCCAGAACGGCGCGTTCTTCTCCCAGCTCGCGGGCAACGGCGTGTTCCTGGTGTTCATCGCGCTGTCGACGCTGCTGCTGTTGGTGCTGCCGGTCGCGGTCGGCGTGGTGTCCGGTGACTCGATCGCGGGCGAGGCGGGGCACGGCACGCTGCGCTACCTGGTCACCGCCCCGGTCGGGCGGACCAGGATGCTGGCGGTCAAACTCGCGGTCGTGACCGCCTTCGGCGTGGTGGCGACGTTCGTTGTCGCGGCGGTGGGGCTGATCACCGGCGTGGCCTTGTTCTCGGTGGGGCCGGTGACGCTGCTGTCGGGTACCACGGTGTCGCTGCCGGACGGGCTGCTGCGGGTCTTCCTGGTCACGCTCTACATCTGCGTCGCGATGGCAGCGCTGGGCGCGATCGGACTGGCGATCTCCACGCTAACCGAGCATCCCATCGGCGCGATCGCCGCGGTGCTCATCCTCACCGTGACCAGCGAGGTCATCGACCAGATCCCGCAGTTCGCGGTCGTCGGCCCGTACCTGCCCACCCACTGGTGGGACGACTTCGACGCGCTGCTGCGCACCCCCGTCGACACCGGGACGCTGACCCGCGGCCTGCTGAGCTTCGTGGTGTACGGGGTCCTGTTCAGCCTGTTCGCCTGGGCCAGGTTCACCACCGCCGACATAACCAGCTAACGGCCCCAAGGGGGGGTGCGGCGCCAAGGGGGCTGCGGCGCCAAGGGGGCTGCGGCCCCAAGGGGGTGCGGCGCCACGGGGGACGGGGTCAACGGGCCGCGGCGTCGGCCCGGAGACCACTTCTCCCGGATTAGCGCACCCTAGCCGCCCGACATATACCGACATTTTGGGCTGGCGGCGTACACGAACCCGGGAGAAGATGCCTTAGTCGCCAGCCGGCGGCCCCCTAAGGGTCCCAGCCAGCGGGCGCCTGAAGGGTCCCAGCCCACGGCCGCCCAAGGGATCCCAGTCGGCGACCCCCCCAAAAAGGATCATGGTGGGTGCTCCATTAACCAGCGAAGAGCCTGGTTGGTGCGGCACCAACCATAATGGGTGGGCGCCGGAAAGTGTGCCAGCTGGCGGGTCCGGGTCCGGGTCCGGGTCCGGGTCCGGGTCCGGGGCCGGGGCGGGCGCTACCGTGTTCCTCGGCGTCGGCGTCGGCGTCGGCGTCAGGGGCTTCTGTGGTGTGCTTGACAAGGTATACCGAGGACATCGCCCACCGGGCCGGAATCAGCCAGCCGTACCTGTTCCGGCTGTTCCCGACGAAGAAGGCGCTGTTCCTCGCCCTGATTCAGCGTTGTTACAAGCGGGTCGGAGGCACCTTCGCGGCGGCCGCCGATGGGCTGACCGGTGAGGCCGCCGCCGGGGCGATGGGAAGGGCCTACGACGAACTGCTGCGCGACCGGACGCTGCTGCTGGTGCAGATGCAGGCCTACGCGGCCAGCGAGGATCCCGAGATCCGGGATGTCGCGCGGGCTGGGTTCCGCGGCCTGTGGGAGCTGGTTGAGCGGGCAACCGGGCTGCCGTACGAAAGCGTGCTTGAGTTCTTCGCCTACGGGATGTTGCTGAACGTCGCGGCCGCCCTGGACCTGCCCGCCGTGGATGAGCGCTGGGCGAGGTGGCAGAGCGATGAACACACGTCGTGGCTGAACGACGAGCGGGACTGATTTTTTTTAACCACGAAAGCTAGTGATCAATCACTACCTAACGACGGCAAGCCGTCGGCGAGAAGAACAAAGGAGATCACGATGACGACGCGAAGCAGAACGCTATGGACGTTCGCGGTGACCTCGGTCGCGCTGTTCATGGCGTCGCTGGACAACCTGGTGGTGACCACCGCGCTCCCGTCGATCAGGGAGCACCTGCACGCCTCGCTTGAGGGGCTTGAGTGGACGGTCAACGCCTACACGCTCACATTCGCGGCGCTGCTGCTGACTGGTGCCGCGCTTGGCGACCGGTTCGGGCGGCGCCGGCTGTTCACCGGCGGCCTCGCGCTGTTCACCGCCGGATCGGCGATGGCCGCGCTCGCTCCCGGCATCGGATGGCTCGTCACCGCGCGAGCCGTGCAGGGCGTCGGCGCCGCCGTACTGCTGCCGCTGACGCTCACCCTGCTGTCGGCGTCGGTGCCGCCGGCTAAGCGCGCGATCGCGATCGGCGCCTGGGGCGCGGTCGGCGGACTCGCCGTCGCGTTTGGTCCGCTGGTGGGCGGCGCGGTGGTCGAGGGGGCGTCCTGGCAGTGGATCTTCTGGCTGAACGTGCCGATCGGGCTGATCACGCTGCCATTCGCCCGCGCGAAGCTCACCGAGAGCCGGGGTACCGCGACCAGGATCGATCTACCCGGCGTCGTTATGGCCAGTCTGGGCTTGCTCGGCATTGTGTACGGCGTGGTACGCGGCAATGCTCACGGCTGGACGTCCTTCGGCGTGGTCACGCCGATCGTGGCGGGCGCGGTGCTGGTCGTGGCCTTCGTGGCCTGGGAACTGCGGACCCGCGAGCCGATGCTGCCGATGCGGCTGTTCCGGCACCGCGCGTTCGCGGTGACCAACGGCATCTCGCTGCTGATGTTCTTCGGAATGTTCGGCTCGATCTTCCTGCTCGCGCAGTTCCTGCAGGTCGTACAGCACTACAGCCCGCTCGACGCCGGCATCCGCACGCTGCCGTGGACCGCCATGCCGATGCTCGTCACGCCGCTGGCCGGCGCGTTGTTCAACCGGATCGGCGGGCGCCCGCTGCTAGTGGCCGGGCTCGCGCTGCAAGCCGCGGGGCTCGGCTGGATCGCCGCCATAACCACGGCGACGGTGGCCTACACCGCAATGGTGCCCGCGTTCGTCCTGTCCGGGGTGGGGATGGCGCTGTTCTTCGGTGCCTCGGGCACGGTGGTTCTCAGCTCGGTCCGCCGGGACCAGGAGGGCATCGCCTCCGGGACCAGCAACGCGCTGCGTGAGCTGGGCGGAGTGTTCGGCGTCGCGGTGCTGAGCGCGGTGTTCTCCGCCCACGGTAGCTACCTGACCGGCGCGGACTTCGTGTCAGGTCTGGTCCCCGCCGCCTGGACCGGCGCCGCCGTCGTGGGCGCCGCCGCGGTGATCGCGCTCCTGCTGCCCGGCCGTACCCGCCCCGCCGACGTGACCACAGTGACTGATGGGGCTACTGAGGCGGCACCGCACGAGGCCGCGGCCGCTGACGCCGTTGCCTAGCGGCTCGTGATCATGATTGGTGCGGCCTTGCTCAGCAAAGAGTCGGGGTAAGGCCGCACCAACCAGCATTGGTGGGGCGAGCCGACGGGGGCCGCCCCACCATCATGCGTGGGGTGGCTCTGCGGGGGCCGTCCCCACGCGCATTAGCGGGGGGCCGGGGCCGCGCGGGGGGCCGGGGCCGCGGGTGCCCGGACCACGTCGACCGCCAGAACCTTGTCGGCTACCAGAACGGCGTCGATGAGGCCGGGGAAGCGGTCGTCTAGGTCGGCCTTGCGCAGCGTGACATAGCCGCGGGCGCCCTGGATGCGCTTGGAGAAGATGCCCGCCTCGCGCAGGATGCGCAGATGGTGGGAGAACGTCGATTTCGACATCGACAGGTCGGCCTCGTGCATGACCTGGGTGCACCAGGATTCCCCGTTGGCCGCGACCCAGCGGACGGCCGCGAGCCGGTGCCGGTCGGCCAGCGCCGCCAGCACTCGCGGCAGTTCCATGTCCGCTGCCGGGGGCTCAACCACGTCGTCCATCATGCGGTTAAGCATAGCTCCGGTTGCGAGTAGTTCGATGATTGTTGTACTGTTCGAGAGTCATCGAACTGTTGAGGAATGGGAGCGGTCGTGGTTAACGCAACGACCAGGCTTGCGGGGCTGGGCACGGGTAGCGGGGAAGCCGGCCGGAACCGGCTGATGTTGCCCGTCGTTTTGATCGCGCAATTCATGGTGGGCTTCGACCTGTGGTCGGTGAACGTCGCTGCCCCGTCCCTGCAGCGGGATCTCCACGTAAGTGACGCGGCGCTGCAGCTGATCGTCGGCGGGTACGCGTTCATGTACGCCAGCGGGATGGTGAGTGGCGGGCGACTGGGCGACTTGTTCGGGTACAAGCGGATGTTCATGACCGGGGTCATCACCTTCGCCGCCGCTTCGCTGCTGTGCGGTCTCGCGCGGAACCAGGGCGAACTCGTCGCCTTCCGGCTCCTGCAGGGCCTGACCGGGGCGGTCATGGTGCCCCAGGTACTCGCGCTGATCACCGCCAGCTACCCGCCGGCCCAGCGCGCCAAGGCGCTGAGCTGGTTCGGTGTCACCATGGGCCTGTCATTCGTGCTCGGGCAGATCATCGGCGGTGCGCTGGTGGAGGCGGCCGGCTGGCGGTCGATCTTCCTGGTCAACGTCCCGATCGGGATACTCGCGCTGATCGCCGCGCTCAAGGTGGTGCCGCGCGCGTTTTCCGAGCGCCGCCCGAAGCTGGATCCGATCGGCGCGCTCGGGGTGTCCGCCGCGCTCGCACTCGCCTTGGTGCCGCTGACCCTCGGCCGCGACGAGGGCTGGCCGGTCTGGACCTGGGTCGCGATGGCGCTGGCGCTGCCGGTGCTCGCCGCGACCTTGCTGTGGGAGCGCCATCACGCCGAGCCGCTCATCGACCTGTCGCTGTTCGCCGAGCGGGCCTTCTCGGCCGGACTGGTGGTGAGCTTCGGGGTGGTGTGCATGTTCGGCAGCTTCATGTACGTCTTCGCGCTGCTGCTGCAGGCCGGCCTCGGGAACTCGCCGCTGCGGGCCGGGACGATGGCGGTGCCGCTCGCCGCGGTGTTCACGGTGGCGTCCATCCTCAGCCCGCGGACTTCGGCGCGGTTCGGGCCGTGGGCGATCACCATCGGGACGTTCGTCAGCGCGCTCGGCCTGCTCGGCCTGGTGTTCACCGGGATCAGGTACGGTCACCACCTGACCGGGTGGGACCTGGCCCCCGCCACCATGCTGATCGGCGCGGGACAGGGCACCGTCCTCCCATCGCTGATCGGCTCGGTGCTCGCGCACGTACACCCGGGACGCGCTGGCTCGGCGGCTGGCCTGCTGACCACCAGCCAGCAGTTCGGCTCGGCGGCGGGGGTCGCGGTCGTCGGCGCGATCTTCTACGCGACGCTAGGCGACTACGTA